>JALOAB010000017.1 GCA_023229045.1 Fidelibacterota bacterium | reverse complement strand
AATTAGCCTCCTCGGTACTGAAATCAGCGGCAAAGTGTAAGTTATTATTAACCGGTCGGTTCAATTTATCCTGTAAGTGATCCAGCCGATTCTGCGCCTCCTGATAAAGCTGCTGGTTATCACTCTCAACATCGACGAAAACGTTGGCTATCAGGATCACTTCATTTTTCAAATGATCAAAGGCCACCAGCTGGTTATAAAACCCCATCAGAGCATCATCCATTCCGATCACATCCGGCTTGGGAGTCGGTAACTTTTCCATTTGTCCGACCATCTCATAACCGATATAGCCGACTGCGCCGCAAGTGAACCGCGGCAGGGCTACGTTCGGTAAAAACTCGTAGCCCTCTAACTGCTGTTGCAATAAAGTAAAAAAATCCTCACGCTGGATTTTATTCTTATGATCGGTAATCGAGATAGTTTTATTATCCCGGGATTTTTGGATTAAATAGGGTTCCTGGCTTAAAAACGAGTAGCGCCCCAACTGTTCACCCTTGATAACGCTTTCCAATAAAAAGGAATGTTTCCCGACTTCGCGCATTTTCAGGTAGGCTATCACCGGTGTAATGAAGTCCGCGTTGAATTTGCGGTACACCGGAATGATCAGACCCGGTCGGGATAGTTTTTCAAATTCTGTATAGTTCATTTATCTCTCGCTTTTTAATTATTTAATAAATAAAAAACCCGCCTTTCATATCTCAGGCGGGTTTGGTAACACTTATGATTTTTAAACTCTATTTACACATAATCACACCTGAGGAGATGCTGTCTTAACATCACGCCCCACCACCAGTTATTGTTCATTTGCATTCGCATTTTATTCATTTTTTTCACCAAAGACGCGGAATTTTAAGAAAATTTACATTGCTAATCAAGTCTTTTTTAAAAATTTTAGTTTTTACGGAAAAATGTGTTTGGAAGAATTGATATAAATTGAGAGCACGCTATTTTAAGGATTTACCGGGTGACTAATTATTTATATTCCCGAGTAAAACTTTCAACAATTCTTCAGCCGCCGTTTTCGGCCCGGTAATTTCAAATCCCGGCACTCCCAGCCGCGTTCGCAATTGTCCGACAAAAATTCTCTCTTTGTAAAAATGGGCAAAATACCTACGGGCAATTTCATCGTGGCTCGCCTTGCGTTGCGCCGGACCGAAGATATTCGCAAAATAACTGTGCACCAATCCGGTTGTGGTAGTTGTTCCTTTACTCATAACCGCGCCTTCGCGGAAGACGTGAAAAGCTTCTTCCGGAGTGACGAATTTTTCGATTACGGGATGATCGTCATCGACATTCTCATAATTATTGGCATAGAAAATATAATCGACCTTAAAACCCGTGGTAATATTTTCAAAGGTCGTCACCGGTAAAATGATGCGGGCATTAGTCTTGTTGGCATTCATAATTATCGCCCTGTCCAACTGTCCGAATGCGTAACCCGGTTGTAAGTCATCCAAACGCAGAAAAGCGCCGATCTCGGTGCCATAAGCCAGCACATTATCATCAGAAATCACCAGCGAACCCATATCGTCGGCGATAATAATTAAATCCTTGATATATTCATCACCAAGACAGCGCAAGGCTTCCAGCGATTCGGATTTGCCAGCGCCGGTATCGCCGATCAGAAGGATATTAGCCTGCCTTCCATTTTTCAACAGGATGCTGACAAAGGCGCCATGAAACGGCATCTGCCCTTTCTGCATCACTTTAAGGTTATGTATTGTCAGGATCATCTTTTTGAGGTAACCAAAATAACCAAACGCCTTGCCGCACGGCACCGCCGCGACTAACAGCTCGTTTTCTTTATCCTCGTAGAAAACGGTTGGCATATCGGCACGATGGCGCAGACTTGCTTCCGGGACGCCATACAGAAAAACACCATCCGGTTTTCGACCAAGGTCCTGATCGTCGGCTAACTCAAACAGATTACAAAGCGCAAATCCCAGCTCATAGAATGATTCATGAAAATAGATGTAAATGATCAGCGAACCAACCTTAGCGGGATAGCAAAGCCATTCCTTATTATCGAAATCCAAATTCTTTATCGGATTCTCGTAAATCTCGACAAATTCGCCCTGTCGTTTATTCATGGGCGGATTCAGAATTAGCGGCGGGTAAATCAGCACCTGCCGAATGACGGAAATGGCATTCAAGCGCTGGTATTCGACCTTAAAATGCTTTCCATCCGCATCAATCGCAATGGTGGCGACTTCGGCGCCGGCGTGCACCTGACGATAAACCCGCGGATGTTTGGCGGTAATATTCTCCTGGATATCGCGATAAGCCTGGCGCACCAGATGCGTTAGTCGTTCGACGGTAGCATTGAAAGTGCGATAAGGTCGTTTATCAAAACCCGCTCCGGTCGAATCGCAAAGTATAAAGCGATCGAAACTGCGCCAGTAGTTATAAAACTGCTCCACAAATTCATTGAGCGCGTGGCGGTTGCTTATTAACTGCTCACATCCCGGGACAATATTGGGAATCAGCCCGATTTCCAACTTGGTCAGGTAGTAGAGCGTTTCATAAAGCATTCTGCGGTCATCGGTGTCGATCGGATAATGCCCGAAAATATCCAGTAATGGCGACTGCTTTTTCTCCAGACGACCGAGGAAATTATTCAACAACTCTTTAAAGATATCACTCTGGGCAATTTCATCCACGCTTTCAGCAACGTGGTCGCGCACACCGATTATGATTTTGTTTTCCAGTATTTTGGTAGGGAACTTGCTCATAGTATCTCAATCTGAATTTTATAATTAACGGTGTATAATTTAGTACCCGGGCACGGTTTTACAAGTGTGTTTTGGGGGGATTCCTGATCGACGATGAATGCTGACTATTGCGCCGTTTTCAGTTCACAGCGCCCGTTTTGAAAATCGAGAATCAGCGTTCGCTCCTTGGCAATATCACTCCCCAGAACGCCATCGAAAAAGAAAAAGCCGCTTTCACCATCGCCTCTGGTAGTCATGAGTTTGTAATCCAGACGATGATTGCCGAGCACAAACGCAACTTGAGGTATTTCTTTGGTATGGTAAACCTGAGCGCCGCCGGCGCCGCCGATCAGTGATTTGCCCGTTTTAGCCTGAGTGGTATCGACTTTCAGCAGGGCCGGTTCATAAAAAGCTGTGCTATTTGCGCCGGTATCCAGAAAGAAATAAAGCGGGCGCCCGAGCGTATCGGTCAGGCTGACAAGCGGCTGGGTCACAAAGTGGAGGTTGCGCGTTTCCGCTGGTCGTTTTTCCGGTTTTTGAATAGTCGTCTTCAGGTTTTTATAGTCGATTCCCATCTGCAGGTTGCGGATAGCGTTCCATCCGATAATGCCGTCAACTTTCAAAATGCGAAACAGTTTAAAGAGTCGCACCTCAAGGTCCTTTTTATTCAGGATAATGACCGGGTGATTTTCGATCTGCAGGTCGCCAATCCGAAAATTTTCAATTATACCCGGACACATATCGATTTTAATATCGGTAGCCGTACCAACCTTGGCGGTTTCCGTGCCAATTTTATCCACCCCGCATTTCTGGGCTATTTCAGATGACAGCACGGTCCTTTCCGCCCCGGTATCTATCCAGAATTTTTTAGAAACACCATTGACGCTGACTTTAATCATCGGGACTCCCGAAATGCTCAGCTGCGTTGGCAAAACGATCGGATTTGCGGGAAAATGATAATTTTCTGGTTGCGATTGGGCGTAGGCGATTGCCATAATCATATTGTTACTCTCGTCGAATTTTTCCGGCATGCGGGTATAAAGTTCAACCAACTCATTCCATTTATCCTGATGGGTATAAATCACTTCTAATATTTCAGCCGCGTGAAGGTGCAGAAGACTGTCTTCGGTCGCTTCGAATAATCTTGAAAAAAGTGGCTCGGCTTCGGAAATATCGTCTTCCATCAATAATTGTAAACCGCTAGCAAATTCTTGGTATTCAGGATTAACTTCATTGCGATCTACATAACCAAAATCGAAATGGCGCATGGCATCCCAGTAATCATCATAATTCGAAACCATCGGTTGGCTCACTGGCAGATCATCCACCGATTGAATATCCAGTCCGCCGCTACCGACGGAAACCGCACAGCCCGACCAAAGAATTAGAAAAATCCCGATCAATACTACTCCAATTCTGCGCATATCACCCTCGTATTTATTTTTGCAGTGCGGAATTTATACCTTATCCGAGAAAATTGACAATATTATCTAAAAAGCAACGTGTTAATCATTAATCACCAGTTTTCGAATGGCTTGGAGAGAATTATCAAGCTTGAAACTGATAGACGATCAGGTGATCACAGAACGATTGCCAAACAATAATTTCTTCGGTCACTCAATTCCTTCCGGTTCGGTGTGAACGGAGATGAAAGTCTCGGCACCGAAACGTTTGCGTAGGCGCTGTTCGACATCGGTGGCAATGTCATGCGCGGCACAAATTGTCAAATCTCTTTTTACATAAACATGAATATCGACAGCAATATTATAGCCAATTTTCCGGGTCCGCAGGTCGTGCGGTTTGATGACACCCGGACAGCCGGCAACAATTTTCAAAATTTCGTCTTCGACGGCATCATCCAGCGAACCCTCGGAAAGTTCTTTGACACTGACAACTACAATCGAAAAGGCAACTTTAATGATGAAAAAACTGACTATGACGGCCGCAATCGGATCAAGGATTCTCCAACGCTCACCCAATATAATCGCGCCTCCGATGCCGAGCATCGTGCCAATCGACGAAAAAGCATCTGAACGATGGTGCCAGGCATTGGCGACTACAGCTTGACTGCTAATTTCATCACCGACTTTAACCGTGTAGCGGTAAAGCCATTCCTTGAGAATTATTGATATGATCGCGGCGATTAGAGCCACATTGCCTGGCTTGTCAAGCGGTGAGCCAGTCAAACTCAGAAAGATTTTTCTCGCACCCTGCCAGAAAATCCCGCCGCCGGCGACTAAAAGCGCCAGGCCGATGAATGCCGTTGCCAACGTCTCAAACTTGCCGTGCCCGTAATCATGCTCGTGATCAACCGGCTTGCGGATGATTCGGAAACTGATCAGAACGACAATATCCGTAATAAAGTCGGATAAAGAATGGATGGCATCGGCGACCATTGCCCCGCTTTTACCTATAATACCGGCGGATAGTTTGACAGCCGTCAAAATAAAATTCGCACTAAAACCCATCCAGGTGACTCGGTTGGCCTTTTTAAAACGGACATCAGTGGATTTCATTAAAAGCTCCTGATAAAATTCCTTTCTCGTCAATTAGTGAGTAAATTAAACAATCGATAAACATTATGGAAATAAGATGTATCCGTCAAAATTCCCGGGCCATACACCCCGGCCAGAGAAAACGCTGAAAAAAAACAGTGCAAGCAAGTTTAATAATAAAACTTTTAGGGTGAAAGGGAATTAACATATTCACCGAATATGAGTTTACTGACTGCGGTATGACCAGTTCAGTAATAAGATTGAAAAATAAAATTGACAACCGACCTGAAAATCATTCTATGATTAAAGTTGTGCATAATATCTCAAAACTATAAATTTGTTACGATTTTTTTAATAAGAAGAACAAGCCAATGGAACTTAAGAAAATTCTGACACCACGCCTGATCGTGTATCCACTTTCCGCCAAAACAAAAGAGGAAGTAATTGGTATCCTTATTGAGCGCCTAAACGATGAGGGTTTGGTCCTGGATCCGCAAGCCGCCCGCCAGGCCGTTATCGAACGTGAGGAACTGATGACCACCGGCATCGGTAAAGGCGTCGCCCTGCCGCACGGCAAATATCACGCTACGATGGAAGTGTTGGTTGCGGCCGGGGTTTCACCGGAAGGCATTGATTTCGATTCAATCGATTCTCAGCCGGTGCATATTTTCGTCCTGCTATTGACCCCCGAAAGGTTTCCCAGCAAGCACCTAAAACTACTCAGTAAATTATCCCGCATGCTCAACAACGCCGCCTGTCGCGAGGAAATCTTAGCCGCTGGTTCTTCCGAAGAAATCGCTCACGTACTTTACAACTACGATAACCAAATATAGGAGTTATAGATGCCTTTTTGTCCACGTTGCTTGTATGAATTCGTCGAAGGAACAAAAAAGTGTGTTGATTGCAATGCCAAACTGGTCGAGCACCTGCCGGAAGAAAAAATGGCCACGGTTAAATGGCTTTTTCTCGATACCCTGTCCGATATCGTAATGGCTAATATGGTAAAGGAAGCGCTGGAAAACAACGGCATCGAAACCATCTTAAAGACCGATCCTTTGCATTCTACTTTTTCTTTGCAAACCACTGGCGCGATCGGTTCCTACGCCAGATTATTCGTGCCCCGCGGTCAGAAAAAGGCGGCGCTGGATATTCTGAAATCCATGATCGAGACAGGTTGACCGCCTTGAATCCAGCCGAAAGTTGACTATTGTTATGCAGTACCAGCGTATTAAAGGCACCCGCGACATTCTCCCCTTGGAAGTCTATCAGTGGCAATATCTCGAAAATTTCCTGCGCGAATATTTTAAGCGTAATAATTATAAAGAAATCCGCACTCCGGCTTTCGAAGTCACGGAGCTCTTTGCGCGCGGCATCGGCGACGACACCGACGTGGTTTCCAAAGAAATGTACACTTTTCTCGACAAAGGTGGCAATAGTCTGACGCTGAAACCCGAACTGACGGCGCCAGTCATGCGGGCTTATATCCAGAACAATCTCGAACAGATCGCACCATTGACGAAAATCTATTACATCGACGCTCTTTTCCGCCAGGAACGCCCACAGAAAGGGCGCCTGCGTCAATTTCATCAGTTCGGTTTTGAAATTCTCGGGACCCCCTATCCCGAAGCAGACGCTGAAACGATCCAAACCACTTACGAATTATACCGTGAATTGGGTTTGAAAGACCTGCAAATCCGGCTGAACAGTATCGGAAGCCGCACCAGCCGTGGTCAATATCTTGAAATATTACGGAAAGCGTTAATGCCATTTCGCGAAGATTTTTGCGGCACCTGTCAGGAACGGCTTGAGAAAAATGTTTTACGCCTCTTCGATTGTAAAGTCGAATTCTGTCAACAAATCATGACGGAACACGCCCCGTCGATTTTGGATCATCTGAGTGATGAAGATCGTCTCCATTTTAAAGCTGTCTGTCATTTACTGGATGTCAGCGGTGTGCCCTATACGATCGATAAAACCTTAGTGCGCGGATTGGATTATTATACCCGTACTACCTTTGAAATTACCTCGTCCTTGCTGGGCGCCCAGAACGCCATCTGCGGCGGCGGGCGTTACGACCACCTGATTGAAGACCTGGGCGGAAAACCGACCCCGGGCGTCGGCGTCGCTTCCGGCATAGAACGTCTTCTGCTCATCCTGGAACAGACCGGCGGTTTCCCGATTCCTGAGACAAATCTTATTTATATCATTACGCTGGGCGAGAGCGCCCGCGTCGCCGGCTTCAGGCTCGTTTGCGAACTGCGCCGTATCAAATTAAATGCCCAGATGGATTTCCTGCGTCGCTCGATCAAAGCCCAGTTACGGGACGCCGACCGCGAGCAGGCCAACTGGGTGGTAATTCTCGGTGATGAAGAGCTAGCCCGCAAGGCAGTCATTCTTAAAAATATGAAAGACGGCCGGCAGACTGAGCTAGCGCTCGATACTGCCGCCGAGCAGATCACTGCCATTCTGCAAAATCAATCCTGAATTGAATCAATTGTTCGTAAATAATTTCCGGCTAAAGGAATTAAAATGTCGTTTTTAAATCCGGGAATTCTCTGGTTATTGCCGCTTATCAGTATTCCTTTGCTGATCCATCTGCTCGGCCGACAACGCTTTCAGACTGTCGAATTCAGCACCCTACGTTTTCTGAAAAGCCTGCAATCCGACGTATTGCGGCGACTGAAAATCCGGCAGATAATTTTGCTAATTATTAGAACTCTTTTGATTCTCTGCCTGATTTTAATTTTTGCCCGGCCATATCGCAGTGATCAGGCGCCCGGTATTTTTGTCGCTAAAGGTTCGAACTTATATCTGATTATCGACAATTCGGCTTCGATGAACCTTAATCGACAGGGGCGTACTCAATTGGAAGCCGGCTTGGAATTGATAAGATCCGGCGCTAAAACCATCGACTTCCCAATTACATTACACCTGATCCATGCAACTCAATCCGCGACAATCGCCAGCCGCAGAACACTCTCCGGTCTGGTTGATCTGGAACAAGTCATTGCACGCATACCTTCAACTAATTACAGCAGTCAACTTCTTCCGGCTATCGCGCTGGCGGTGGAAGATATTAAAAAAAATCAAGATCCAAACGCAATAATCTGGCTCGTCAGCGATTTTCAACGCAGTAACTGGAGCGGAAGACCGCCGGATGAACAAAAAATCCGTGAGGCGATTCAAGAGAATAAGATCCGTTTGGTGCTTTTTCCGGTTCGCGGTGAAGCCGATAATTCAGCTCTCGGCGCAATCTATTTCACCGAACAGATTCAGGCTAAAGATAAACCGATTAACCTGCAGGTAACTGCAACCAACTGGCGACCGCGCGCTTACGAAAATTCGGTTGCGCTGTTCATCGGTGAAGAACGGGTAGGACAATCGCTGATTGATCTTCCCGCCTCAAAAAGCGCCCCGGCAACCTTCGAATTCGTTCCCCTGACTACCGGTATGCTAAACGGCTATCTGCAGATCAGTGACGATGATCTGCCCGCCGATAACCGGCGCTTCTTCGTCCTGAATATTCCGGCGACCCTGCGTATTCTGGTTATCGGGAGCAAAGCCAGCGACGGCAATTATATCATGAAAGCCTTGCAAGCCAATCCGGATCAGTCAATCTCCGCCCGGTTTATCACAACGGAATATTTAGGCAATGAAAAATTAACCAACTATGACGGTCTGATCTTCAGCGAAGTCGTCAGTTTAAGTAAAGTTAATAAGAATGCTTTAAACGACTATCTGCAGAGTGGCGGCGGGATATTACTATTTGTCAGCCGCGATTGTACTCCGGAGCAATTCAATTCTCTCTGGGCGGAAGGATTCGATTTTCCACGCTGGCACAGCACCCGTCGAACAGTCGATGGCACATATCTTGGCATTGGTCAGTTCAGTCCAGATCATCCGGTTTTCCGGGAACTTTGGCCGCAGAATATCATTCCGGCCGGCGCGGCGCGCTTCTTCAATATTCCGGGTTTGATCTGCGGTGCCAACCAAAAAATACTGATGTCTTTCGATGACGGCACCCCTTTAATTGTTGAAGTTCAACGCGATGCAGGTCGGGCGCTGATGGTGGCGACTGTGCCACAGGTTGATTGGACCGACCTGCCCTTTTCCGGTTTCTTCCCGGTTGTGCTACAGCGTCTGGCGTTTTATATTGCCGGCAGTGCCGATCAACCTTTGGAATATGCCTGCGGCGATACTATCTTAATTACCAGAATGCCGGGTGATAACAGCATACCGCAGGTGCAAACTCCTTCCGGTCGACGCTTTACCCCACAGATTTTGACCGACCAATTATCATTTGAGCAAACTGCCGAGATCGGGATTTATTCGCTCATTCAGGACGGCATTCCAAGTAAGTTGTTTGCCGTTAATTTACCACCCGGCGAGACGTCCGGTGATTTTTTTAATGAAGCCGATTACCACACCATGATCAAAGATAACCCCGCCAATCTGGCTGTGGCCAGCGATATCGCCGCAGGTGAAATCCGTCAACTGACGTTGACCCGGGAACTCAGTTCCATCTTGCTGATCATCGCTTTCTGTCTGGCGCTCGGCGAAACTTTTATTGGGCGTCTGAATCGCACCGAATCCAAAAAGCAATCACCAAAATGAGTACTCTGCGTCACAATCGCCAGTTTTTCACCACCGGGTCGTCCGTCGCTCCCGAAAAAACCATGCTGGTTGGCGTCGTCAATTCTAATCAACCACGCCACATTGCCAAAGAACATCTGGCCGAATTGGAATTATTGATCGGGACGCTCGGTTACCTGATTGCCGACCGGCAAATTCTCACCCAACGGACGATCGATCCGGCTTATTTTATCGGAAAAGGTCAGGCTACTGAAATCCACCGCCTTCTCAAGACTCAGGAAATCGGCGAGATCGTGTTCGACGATGATCTTACCCCAACCCAGATGCGGAATCTCCAGGAGCTTCTCGAAGTCGAGGTGCGCGATCGGACTGGCGTTATCCTGGAAATTTTTGCCAACCACGCCCGCACTAATGAAGCCCGAACTCAAATTGAATTAGCCACCCTTGAATACCTCCTGCCAAGATTGACCCATCGCTGGACTCACCTCGAACGGCAGATCGGCGGCATTGGCGTCCGCGCTGGTTCGGGTGAGACTCAGATCGAAACCGACCGACGACTGATCAAAACCCGCATCGCCAAACTCAAGCGCGAACTGGAGGCAATCGATCGTCATCATACCGTTCAGAGCAAACACCGGGCGGATTGTTTTAAAATCGCCCTGACCGGTTACACCAACGCCGGTAAATCGACTATTTTGAATCTTTTCACCGGCGCGGATGTGCTCGTTGAAGATAAAATGTTTGCCACCCTCGATACCACCGTACGCCAACTGCGTCTCGACGGTTATCAGAATATTTTACTGAGCGATACGGTTGGATTCATTCGGAAATTGCCCCATAATCTGATCGCCTCTTTCCGCAGTACTTTACGCGAAATCACCGATGCCGACCTGATTATCAAGGTCGCTGACCTAAGTTCACCGCATTGCCTGCAACAATTAGAGTCCGTTGAAGAAGTCCTGCAAGAACTCGGCGTTGCGACCCGACCAGCACTGATCGTGTTCAATAAAATCGACCAAATGGATGAACAAGCCTTTAAGATCGCCCAGAAAACCTTTCCCGAGGCGGTCTTTATCTCGGCTCTCAGGCAATTGAAAACTGCGGATTTAAAACAAGCCCTGGTGCGGGCGATTGCACGCCAAGGTCAGCGCCTGCAAATTCGGCTTCCTGTCGACGCTGTGAGCGACTGCGCCCTGATCCGCAACCATACGACCGTTTACCGGGAAATATATCAGGACAATATCCTGATCTTCGAATTGTTTTGCTATAAGAGCGTCTGGAATTGGCTGGCCCGGCAACTGAGTTCGGCGGCGGTTGTATCGGAATTAAAATCGTCTCAGATTGGTATCCAGACTTGACAATTTGCCCGCCGCTGTTTACTTTCTTTCAAATTGAAAGACAAGGCCAATAACAGACTGTATCACTCCTATTTCCGCAGTGTTAGGGATGTTTATTCAAGATTTATAAATTTGGACGGTCTGTTCGAATCGCTTGCCAACAACGCGCTGATAATTAGAAATGATTAGTCCAAAACCGCAAATGAGTTTCAGCCTTTTCGGAGCCAGCCGGATTGGAATCGCGCTGGCTTACCAATTGCATCGCATCGGATACAAGCCGGAATTCGTTTGGAATCGTCACCAGCCGCGCCTGAATCAGGCTATTCAATTCGTTCCATTTGCCAATCAGACGACCGAACTGGCGACTGCCTGTCGGCGTCTTCCAAACTTGATAATCATCGCGGTGGCTGACGACGCGATCGAAAGTGTCGCCACCCAGATAAGTCAATGCGCCGAGGATTTCAGTCGGGTAATGGCATTTCACACTTCAGGTTTTCTGAATTCTAAGGCGCTTGAAAAATTGGAACTCAAGGGCGCGGTTACCGGTTCTCTGCATCCGGTCGTCAGCGTCCCGGACGTTCCGTCAGGCATTCGATTGCTCGAAAGGTGCATCTACACCTGCGAGGGCGCTATTAAAAATTCGCTGATGAAACTGGTAACCGCGATCGGCGCAAAACCTTATGCTCTAAATCGCCGCCAAAAAGAAATCGTTCATCTTTCGGCTGTCTTCTTAAATAACTATATAGTCGCTCTGGTCAATGCCATAAAAAATCTGGGGGCTGACCATGCTATTTCTCCCGATCAAGTCCAAGCTATTCTGCGTCCGATTTCAGAGCAGGGCATATCTAGCGGATGGGAAAAAAGTATTGCGGAAGCTTTGACCGGTCCATTAATCAGAGGCGATTTTAAAACGATCGAAAAACATCTCGATTTGCTCAGCGACAATCGCGAATTAAAAGCGCTTTATCAGGGATTTATCGATCTGATATTGCGGATTATTGGTCAGCCGCCGCGTTGATCTTTTACTGAATATTACATCTTCCGGGAGGTTGAATGAAAAAATTAGGATTGATTCTGTTATGCGGCTGGGTACTGATCGCCGCCCAGGAAACGAAACTCTTCTGGGACGGCAACGACTGGCTGGCGATTGATCGCGTAACTGCTCAGTATCCGGAATACACTTTCCAGATCAAGAATGCCTACCTGAGCGGTCTGTTTGACAGCAAACTCTTTTATCAATTGCAAACTCGCGCGCTCAATAAAAAACTGGCCGATCAGGTCTTTAAAGATCGCCTTGAACCGGGAGAGAATCGGCGCCTGATCCAGGGGCTTGACGCTTTCTACCGTGATCCGGCGCGACGCTATTTACCACTGCCGAGCGCTCTTATCGCCACTATTATGATCCAAAACGAACTGCCCGCCGCCGCAACTGAGCGTTATATTAACGAAAGCAAAAAATGGATTAACGAATTAATGTATCGCCTGCCGGCGCGTTCGGGAGATTAATCCTTTTGAATCAACTCTCCACAGGCCGGGCAGATCAGGTAGACATTCTGTTCGCCAAAAAAGCGCAGAGTGGTAATCCTGAAACGCACCGTCCCGGACATGTGTGGACGCTGGGTAATAATCGCACTGCGGGACGCATTTTGATGGGGCTTTAGAGGAATATCACTGTTTAATACAATGGAGAGTTCCTGGGTTTCAGCAACGTTGCCGCTGTTGTCATAAATGTCCAGATAGCCGGTCACTTCGCTGACCGTTTTATTTGAAGTATTTTTAACCTGGACGCTGATTTGAAGCAGACCGTTGCCAAGGTCGGTAATAACAATATCGGATACTTCCATTGCCTGTTGAGCGAACGCAACTACACTAAATATCCAGACCATTAAAATTTTCTTCATGGATTGCATCGCTTACCTCATTTCTGTTCGAGGCAATATACATCAAATCCGCTTGGAAGTCAAGTACGGCGGTCACACGCATCTCTCATTGGACTCGATCGGGTCGTGGTCTTGTTTAGAAAAGTTTAGGATACTAATTTCACAACACTATGAAAATTTTCTATTTTTTTGTAGGTTACTGAATGGTTGACCAAGTAATTAAATTCCTGCAAAGCCGCAAATCTTTAAAACTTCCCGCATCGGCAATCCGGAAAGTCAATGACGCCCGCAAGGTCGTACTGGCGGCGGTTGAATCGGGTCAAACCGTTTACGGCATCAATACCGGTTTCGGCAAACTCAGTCAAATCAGAATTGCCCCGGAAGACCTGAAAACTTTGCAGATCAATCTCCTGCGCAGTCATGCCTGTGGCGTAGGCGAACCGATCGATCCGGAAATCGTGCGCACTATGCTATATCTGAAAATCCGCAATCTGGCGCAAGGTTTTTCAGGCTGTGACTTCTGTGTAATTGAAAAACTTACTGAATTTTTCAACCGGAATCTTCTGCCGGTTGTGCCCCGTCAGGGATCGGTGGGAGCCAGCGGCGATCTGGCGCCTCTGGCGCATCTCGCATTACCCTTGATCGGCGAAGGCGAGATTCTTTATCAGAACAAACAAATTCCAGCCGCAGAATTAATCAAACAGGGTTTATTCAAGCCGATTGAACTCGGTCCGAAAGATGGTCTGTCATTAATCAACGGCACGCAATATTCGACTGCTTTGCTTTTGACTGCCTATCGGCAAGCTTCCGACTTGATTCTGATGTCGGAATTAGCCGCGGCCATGAGTATCGAGGCGATTCTGGCTACCGACACGCCTTTCCGCCCGGAAATTCAGAACCTGCGGGGCGATTCCGGCCAACAGATAGTCGCGCTACACCTGCGTAATTTCCTCCGGGACAGTTCTGTTATTCAATCCCATCGCGGTTGCCAGAAAGTCCAGGACCCGTACAGTTTCCGTTGCCTGCCGCAGGTTCTCGGCGCCGTGCGCGATACCCTGGATTATGTTTATCATATCCTGAATTGCGAAATCAGTACGGTTTCTGACAATCCGTTGGTTTTTACAAAATCCAATGCAATTCTGTCGGGCGGCAATTTCCACGCTGAACCGCTCGCTCTGGCGGCTGATTATTTGACAATTGCTCTGGCGGAAGCCGGTAATCTGGCTGAACGCCGTATTTCAGCTCTCATGGATCCGGTATTGAGTAGTCTGCCCGCATTTCTAAGTCCTCAAAGCGGGCTGAATTCCGGATTCATGATCGTGCATTGTACCGCGGCGGCGCTGGCGGCTGATAATCGTACATTATCGATGCCGGCTTCAGTGGAATCAATACCGACCTCCGCTAATCAGGAAGACCACGTTAGTATGGCGCCGAACGCCGGTCTAAAACTGCTCAGAGTAATCGAAAACCTGCAAAAAATCGTCTGGATCGAATTCCTGGCCGCGGCGCAGGGCATGGAAATGCGCCAACCATTAAAAGGCGGACGTGGCACACGGCTGGGACTGGCGAAAACGCGCGAATTAGCCGCTTTTTTGAAAACCGATCGCGTCCTGTATCCAGATCTGGCGCAATCCGCCCGGCTATTCGGCGATCGTAATTTTATCCGTAAAATATCAAATCTAGCTAATTCTAATAATTGAGGTTTCTTTATGAATGCAAAAATTGCTCGTGAAGGTCTGACATTCGACGATGTACTTCTCATCCCGGCGGAGTCAGATATCCTGCCCAAACAGGCCAGTCTGGTCACGAATCTGACCAAAAGAATTCAACTAAACATACCGATCCTAAGCGCCGCAATGGATACCGTTACGGAAGGCAAAATGGCTATCGCGATTGCGCGGGAGGGCGGTCTTGGTATTCTCCATAAAAATATGAGTATTGAACAACAGGTAGCCGAAGTCGACAAGGTCAAGCGCAGTGAAAGCGGAATGATAGTCAAACCGATCACTTTAGCCTCCGATAATACCATTCGCGAAGCTCTCGCTCTGATGAATCGCTACTCAATCTCAGGCATTCCAATCGTGGATAACGGTCAGTTGAAAGGCATCCTGACTAACCGCGACATCCGCTTTGAGACCAATCTCGATCAACGCATCTCCGAACGGATGACCAAAGAAAACCTGGTGACCGCTCCGGAAGGTACGACTCTCGAAGAAGCCGAAGAAATTCTGCAACGCCATCGCATCGAGAAACTGCTGGTTGTCGATCAAGAAGGCCGACTGAAAGGATTGATCACAGTTAAAGACATACTGAAAAAAAAACGCTTCCCGAATGCCGCCAAGGATGAACTGGGACGTCTGCGGGTTGGAGCGGCGGTCGGAGTCAGTTCTGAATATCTGCTCCGCGCCGAAAAATTAGCCGAAGAGCAGGTCGATGCGCTGGTGGTCGACACGGCGCATGGTCACTCTAAAAATGTCATCCGAACCGTCAGTGAGTTAAAACGCCGCTTTCCGCAAATCGATATAATCGCCGGCAACGTCGCCACTCGCGAGGCGACTATGGCCTTGATTGATGCCGGAGCCGATGCGGTCAAAGTCGGGATTGGCCCGGGCGCAATTTGCACTACCCGGGTTGTCGCGGGAGTTGGAATTCCTCAACTTTCTGCCATTCTGGATTGTGTTGAAGCCAGCGTCAAAACCGGTTTTCCCATTATCGCCGACGGAGGAATTCGCTATTCGGGCGATATCGCTAAAGCCTTAGCGGCCGGGGCTAGTGCGGTTATGCTGGGCTCACTACTCGCCGGGCTGGACGAAAGCCCCGGAGAAACCGTTCTCTACGAGGGGCGGGTTTATAAATCATACCGCGGAATGGGTTCGATTGCGGCCATGAGCCGCGGCAGTAGCGACCGTTATTTCCAAGAAGGCGAGGAGTCCAGTAAATTAGTCCCGGAAGGCATTGAAGGGATTGTACCGTATAAAGGCTCACTGGCAGATACGATCCACCAGCTGGTGGGCGGTCTGCGTTCGGCTATGGGATATTGCGGAGTGGCAAGGGTTAGTGATTTACAAAAGCGGGGACGCTTTATCCGGGTCACTCAGGCTTCCATCCAGGAGAGTCACCCGCACAATATAAAAATTAGTAAGGAAGCACCTAATTATCGCCTGGACACCTAAAGGTGCTGAAAAATCCTGAATTCAGGTCAGTTTGGAAATATGCTCATTAAGAGCCGATTTCTTGTGGGCGGCATTGTTTTTATGAATAATGCCCTTAGTGGCGACTTTGTCAATTGTCGAAACCGCATCTTTAAAAAGGGGTTCGGCCTCGGCTTTGGATTTAGCGCTCTTTACCTTCTTGATGGAGGTTTTCATCATTGAAATATAGTGCTGATTATTTTCAGCCGCTTTCTGAGCTTGGCGGGTCCGTTTTAAAACAGACTTATTCTTTTTCATTGAACTCCTTTCAGGATAAATATCATAAAGCGCGCAAATTTATTCATATCGAAGCAGATATTCAAACGAAAAAACCAGCGGGATAAGCGATGATTTTCCTAAAGATATTACTGATCCTGCTCGTTATTCTGATTTTATTACTGCTTTTAATATTAATTCCTAAAATCTGGCTGACGCTTATTCTCCGCCTGACCTCCGATACCAAGACCGGTCTGTTAAATATTCAGCTGGCCGGAAAAGTACTGGGCGGTCAGGTCACAATTGAGTGGCCGAAAATCAGCGCCCGAGTTAGTATCTGCGGATTGAATCTGACCGTCTGGCAAAGAGGGGCTGAACCTCCGATCGTAAAAAAACCAGCTAAGCCAAAGTCAGCCGAAAAACCTAAAGTCAGACCGGCCAAACACTCAACCGCCGAGTGGATCGGGTTCGGCAAGATTCTGCTTGAACGGTTTTTCAAAATTCCGAAAATTGAAAGATTTCACGCCAATCTCGTCGTGGGCTTGGGCAATCCTGCCGCTACCGGATTACTGATGGGAGCGTATTACACTTTAAGGCAAATACCGGCTGTTTTCCAATCCGTGCAGATCGCGCCGGATTTCATTAATAAAAAAATAACCGGTGAAATCGAATTCTGCGGATCAATTAGATTGATTAAAACAATCCCTTTACTTATTTTAACCCTGAGATTTTTATGGCACAAAAAATGATAAATAACGGAGGACTCAAATGCTGGAAGGTTTGGTAAATACCCTGTTAAGCCGGTTACGCGAAATCGTGGCGTCGGAAACTGTTATCGGTAAACCGATTGAAGCCGAAGGCGCTACAGTTATACCGGTTACAAAAATTTCGATCGGTTTCATGGCTGGCGGCAGTACTAATCCAGATGAAACCAAAAAGAAAATCGACGGCTCCGGCCTGGGCGGTGGCGCGATGATCGAACCGTTGGCGGTGATTACGATCCAAAAAGGCGAAGTGAAAATTCACCGCATCAAAGAAAAAGCGTCCGGAGTAGACAAAATCATGGAAATCGTCCCGGAGATCATTGAAAAATACATCAAACCCGCGCGTGAGAAGAAAGCGTCTAAAGAGAAGAACTGATTTAACTGTCAATTAACAGTTCTCGAAAAGTTTTTCTTGTATTTTTGCTTTAGTGAACCTATTTTTCTGAAAATCATGAGAGTAGATTTATGGAAACTCAAGTATTAAAAAATATTCCATTATTTGCCGATCTTAAGGATGATATCATCCAGAAGATTTATAATCTCATGCAGAAGCGGATCTATAAAAAAGGCAACATAATCCTTATGGAGGAGGAATTCGGCGATACGTTGTTTATCCTCAATAAGGGAAGCGTCAAGATCACGCGTCTGAGCGACGACGGTCGCGAGGTAATTCTTTCCATCCTTGGCGAAGGTGATTTTTTCGGTGAAATGTCAATCTTCGACGGTGAAAACCGGTCAGCCAATGTCGTCGCACTGGAAGATACTGCCGTGCTGATTCTGAAACGAGGCGATTTTCTCGACTTGCTGGAAAAACACCCCCGGATTGCGATCGTTCTGCTCCAGGAAATGGCGATGCGTCTGCGCCGCAGTGACCAGCAGATCGAAGGGCTTTCGCTGAGTGACGCCGAAAACCGCATTGCGATGAGTCTTCTACGCTTAGCCGAAGACCTGGGGATCATTAAACAGGGACAGGTCGTGATCGAAAACCTGCCTTATCAGCAGGATATCGCCAATATGGCCGGCACTTCGCGCGAAACCGTCTCACGCATGCTGACCCTTCTGCAACGCAAAGGCTATGTCCAGAAACGTGGTCGCCGTCTAATCATTACCAATTACGACGAATTCGTCAAACAATTCAGCTAAAAGTCAATTTAAAACCAGCTAAAAAGGCGTGCCGGTCACGCCTTTTTTAATTTTCTGCATAAACCCGCCATATCAGAGATTCATAACAGAGCCCATCCATTTTAAAAAAGTAACTTTCTGATCTTTCAGGTCAAGCGATTAGCCATGACTTTCACGCGCGGGATGGTTATATTTACACTGTTTTCAGAATTATTTATAGTAATGAGTAAATTCCACACGAAATAGATGCCGAAAACAAAGCGAAGCCAATCAAACACCGAAAAAGAAATGGGTTTTCTCGACCATCTTGAGGAGTTGCGCTGGCGATTCATCAAGATTCTGATCGCTTTGGTGGTAGCATCTATTCTGGCTTTTTTAATTTCAGATCATGTGATTGATATTTTAATGCGGCCGGCGCGGCTGATTGGCTCGCAGATGTCTATCCAGGTATTAAAAGTCCAGGGATTGCTGATGCTGAAATTCACGGTGGCTTTCTTACTTGGCATCGTTTTATCCATCCCGGTGATCGCCTATCAGTTCTGGGTTTTCATCGCGCCCGGCCTTTTCCAGAATGAAAAACGCTGGGGGCCGTACCTGATCGCGAGTGTGACCGGTTTTTTTATTATCGGAGCCGTTTTTGCTTATTTTACGCTGATTCCGTTTGCCTTGAAATTCCTGATCGGAATCGGCGTGGCAGGCGTCGAGCGCAATATTTCTATTGAATACTACGCCAAATTCGTTTTGCAACTGATTATCGCTACCGGTCTGATTTTTCAGATGCCGGTACTCTCTTTTATGCTGACAAAAATCGGACTGATAACCCCGCGGTTTTTGCGCAAATCCTGGCGTTATGCCGTGGTTATAATAATGATAGTCGCGGCGATCATCACTCCGCCCGATCCGGTCAGTTTATTGATCATGACTGTTCCACTACTGTTTTTATACGAGGTCAGTATCTGGATATCGCGGCTCGCCAGCCGTTCAAAGTCGGACGAATCAACCGAAAAACCCGAACTAGCCGGATGAGAAGGATGAGCGATATTTGCTTGACTAAAGTATTTACTCCGGTTACCCATGACCTGGAACTCTTCCGACAAGAATTCGAGAGGGCTTTGACTTCCGATGTGGATTTGATCAATCAGATCGGAGCCTATATCCAATCGGTCGGCGGAAAACGTATCCGTCCGGCGCTGGTTCTGCTGAGCGCCCGGTCGTGCGGCGAACCGAATGATAATTCAATAATCGCCGCCAGTCTGGTCGAAATATTACACACCGCTACTCTAGTTCACGATGACATTGTCGACGATTCCGAAATTCGTCGCGGTCAGCCTTCGGTCAAAGCAATCTGGAAAAATAAGATCGCCGTGCTGGCCGGCGATTTTCTTTTCAGCCGGGCTTTAAGCAGTATGCTGAGACTGCGCGATTTCCGCACGCTTGGACTGCTGGCTGGGACTTCTGAGTCGCTAAGTTCCGGTGAATTGCTCCAGCTTGAAAAGAGCCTGAATAATGGCATGGACGAAGAAATATATTACAAAATGATCTGGGCTAAGACCGCCTCACTCTTCGCCACCGCCTGTCAGGTTGGAGCGCTGACAGTTACCGCTAATGAAGATCAGGTTCAGGCGTTGCACGAATATGGGCGCTGTCTCGGACTGGCATTTCAGATCAAAGACGATCTGCTGGATTGTACCGGCACTGCGGCGCGCATCGGCAAACCGGTTGCCCGGGACATCAAAGCCAACCTCATTACCCTGCCGTTGATCCATGCGCTAAAAAACCTGCCTTCAAAGACCAGTCATCGCATTCGCCGCCAATTGAGAAATAGTCCGTCTCGTCGCCAGATATCTGCTATCATGGAATTGATTTCCGGTAACGGCGGCATTACCTATGCCGAAAATAAGTGCGCGGAGTTGACCCGCCAGGCCATTGAAGCGTTGGACATTTTCCCGGATTCGCCCTATAAATCCGCGCTGATCGATATGGCCAATTACAATCATACGAGAACTAAGTGAAAATACCAACCAATCCTCATTCTATCCTTATAATCCGTCTTAGTTCGCTGGGCGATATTGTACTCCTGACTCCTCTCTTTCGGGCTTTACGCGAAAAATTTCCAGAAGCGCTGATCGACTTCGTTACAAAAAGCGAATTTACCGCACTGGTAGCATCCAATCCTTATCTATCGAATGTCTATGCTTATGACCGTCGCGCTAATCTAGAAGGCTGGCTAGAATTGTGTCGCCAGTTCAAGGCTCAGAAATACGATTTGCTGATCGATATGCACAATAATATCCGCAGTCATATTCTGTCCCGACATCTGCGAAAAGTCACTCTCCTACGCTATCGCAAACCACGTTTAAAACGTTTTTTGCTGTTTTATCTCTGGATGAATTTTTTCCCGCGCAACTTTCGGCTTTTATCGGAATATTTCAAAGTCGTGCAACCTATGGGAATCACTCGATCAGCTTCCGCCCGGCCAGAAATTTTTCTCAGCCCGGACGCCATTGTCAAAGCCCAAACCATTCTTTCCAAGCATGCCATCACGACGCCATTCGTTACTATTTTGCCGATCGCGACCTGGCCGAACAAGCTCTATCCAGTTGCAAAATGTATCAGCGTTGCCCGCCGAATCAACACCGAACTGAAAATGCCGGTGCTTTGGCTGGGAGGTCGGCAGGATGTGCATTTACAACAATTGGATTATCTGGTTCCGGGTATTAGTGTGCGGCTCGCCGGTGAAACCACCCTGGAGGAATCACTGGCGCTTCTAAGTCTGAGCAAGGCGGTAATTGGAAACGACACCGGTCTAACCTATGCCGCCGAGGCTTTGGGCGTTCCGGTGGTTTTGATTCTCGGACCAACCTCGCGCGAAACCGGAGCCGGTTGCAATACGCCGCAAAGCGTCACCCTTGAATCGCAACTTTATTGCCGTCCGTGTTCACAGAAAGGCGACCGCTGTTGTTATCGCCTGCGCCGACAATTATGTCTCAATCAAATCGCTGAAGCGCAGGTATTCGAGGCGCTGGTAAAAGTTACAGGAGCTCAATCGTGACGATATTCTGGATGGTATTTTATAATGCATTTATAATCCCGCTGACTTATATGGGGATTAT
>JALOAB010000249.1 GCA_023229045.1 Fidelibacterota bacterium | reverse complement strand
ATCGGTTGAATGGTCTGAAGTCGCTTAATCTGCGACCGGGCGTTGCGGCGTTCTCTTTCATTTTCATCCGAATCAGTATTCAGAATAAATTGCAGATAGTCAAGGTGCTGGCGGCAACGCGTTATCCAATCGGATTTGGAGGTGGGCAAACCCCATTCGGCGGAGTGAATTTCGAAATCCTGCAACGGATCAGCGCCATAATAGCGGCGCACCGCCGGCAGACGCAACAGATCGAGAAAAGCCGATCGATTGAAATTTTCAAGATTGACCTGAACAATCCGATTTAACAATTGGCCCGGTTCGGTAAGCGTCAGAGGTGGATGGGCGGAATTGACCGGCAGGCCAAAACCGGGAAAAAGCAAGTCGATCAAGCCGCTGTAATCATAACTGCCGCGAAAAACGATCCCGATTTTATCGGGATTCATTCCCTCAGTCAACCAACCTTTGATCGTGCGCGCCGCCGTCTCGACTTCAGCCCGCCGGGTCGGACATTGCACGACTTTAAGTGGAAAATGCCATTCATTTTTCCATTTGGATTGAGTATTGGATTCCGACTGATTGCCGTTTAAAATATCTCTGAACAGATTGGTACGAATAACTTCCGACCATTCAACTCCGGTTGGTTTGGCTGAAAGGACGAGCGTCACGCCGGCGCCCAGCAAGCCCGGACGATTCCGGCAATAATCGTAAACCGTTTGCGAGGAATTCGTCAGGCTGGTGCAAATGATTCCCGGGAAACTTGCAGTCAGACTTTGTAAAATTTTATATTGAATCGGCGTGAATTCGTAGAAACCGTCGATAACCAGTAATTCACCCCAATCAGTTGGTGGTTGATTCTGGAGGAGTTCGAGTGCCAGAACGAGCAATTCGCCCGACGGACCGGCGCCATTCTGCCGATAGTTTCGCCGCATTCGATTAAAATGGCTAACCCATGCGCGCATTTGCGGCTCGCCCGATGATAAGGCTAATTTATCCAATTCAGCCGACGTCAAGCCGCTTTCGCGGAAATCATTGAATATACTTTGCAGAATCTGAATATAACCGCTGTAAAAATGATCGTCAGAACGGGTTTTCCTTAATAGATCATGAAGTTCGAGCCATTCCTCAGCGTTTTCAATCGTCTGAAAATTTCGCCGGGCTGAGTCTAAAATGCGTCGCGCCCATTCGAAAAAAGTGCCGAGAGATAATTGCCCGGGCGCCAGAGCCGGCTGGCGGCGCAGAATTTCCATTTTCAAATAATTAATGTGCTCGACGGATGGCAGGACGCCGGCGACGCTCTGTCCCGTTTTTAAAACAGCGATAATCTCGCCAATAACGGTTTCGGTTTTTCCGGATTTCAGCGGACCGGTAATGTATTTAATCTGTGCCATATGACTGAATTGAATTTTCTCTCAAGGTGAAATGTAAGCTCAATCCGGCTTTTTAGCCAGAGCAACCTTGGAAAATTTGCCATGATGATATCACTACCCGATAAACGAGCGTATCATTGAAGCGTTCTTATAATAAGTCGTGCTCTATCCGGTCGCTTTTTCCAGTCGTTTCATAATGGAAAAAATAAATGCGGCCGAGAGCAAGCAACATACCACGAAAATCAGCCACAATTGCCAGAGATCGAGAACACCCCAGAAAGTACTGCCAACGAACAGCAGTTTGTTGCCGACCGCCGTAGCCAGTAACCAGCCGCCCTGCATAAGACCCTGAAAGCGGTCCGGTGCGACCTTGGATACGAAGGAGAGTCCCATCGGACTCAGAAACAATTCGGCGATGGTCAGGATCAAATAGGACGAAATCAGCCAGTAAGGCATGACCCGCGAAGAATCCGGTACCGGACTGTATTTGATAACTCCGGATTCGTCAACGAATTTCAACTCGTGCGGCGAAATCAGCTTGAGCGAAGCTATAAGCAGGACCACAAAGCCGACTGCGGCAATGATCATTCCGATACCGATTTTTCGGGGAGTCGAAGGCTCTTTGCCCTTTTTATTAAGCCAATTGAAGAATCCCATCACCACGAAAGTCAGCGACACGATGAAAAGCGGATTGAAAGACTGAAAAACCTCCGGTGAAATCGGATTTTCAGCTGAACCCTGCCGGAAGAAATAATACCCGACGATTCCACTGATCACCACCATAGCGCTGCCCAACCAGCGCGCCCGGCGGGTACGATTACGACCCAGCACGATAACCAGGCCGGCGATGAAAGCGATCACCGTGAGCATGTTTTGCAGAGTGAAAAACATGTATGTAAAAGGATCGACGGTCTTGACCGTATAGTCGCGAGCGAAGAAAGTTTGCGTCAGCCCATTCTGGTGAAAAGACATCCAGAAAAATATCACGACAAAGAAAACCAGCAAGAGCGAGGTAACCCGTGGTTTTTCTTCCTTTTTCGAGATCATCACGATCCAGGTGACAAATGTAATGAACAGTCCGATCGCGGCGCCGGTGCCGATGTCTTTGACCGTACTGATCAAAACCGCCACCGCCGCGCCCGCCAGCAGAGCGATCAGGATCGCGGCCGGGTTACTGGTAAAGGAAATTTTAGAAGTCGGATCGGCGCTGACTTTTTCCTTGTTAGGCAAATGCCGATTGAAAATAATATATACTAGCAGGGAAATAATCATGGCAATGGCCGCAATCCCGAAGGCATAATTATAACCTTTCGAGAAAACTTCCAGGTAGCGATGAGCGAAAGCCGTCAGGTCGGAAACCGGTCCCGCCAGATTGACGCGGTTTGCTAAAGCGACGTACTCAGCCGGGTCTTTCAGGGTGCCGTTGATATATTGATGACAGAGCGCCGGCAAACTTCCATCATGTAAAAGAGCATTGGCTTTCAGCCACCAGTTGCGAATGCCGGTCGCGGCAAACGGCGCGAAAAACGCCCCGACATTGATGCCCATATAGAACAGCATAAAAGCCGAATCGCGCACTTTAGCATATTTTTCGTTATCGTACATTTGCCCGACCACTGCCTGCAAATTGCCCTTGAAGAGTCCATTACCGAAAGCGATCGTAAAAAGGCCGATGATTGTTACAGTCAGCGACAGATTCGGGATTGCCACTAAGACATATCCCGCGAACATGACGATCTGACCAACCAGAATCACTGTTTTGTATTTTTTGGTTGCATCAGCCAGAATGCCGCCGACCAGCGCCAGAGCATAAATACTGAAATAGAACCAGCTGTAAATACTACCGGCAATATTTTCGTCCAGACCATATTTTGCCTGGAGAAACAGTACCAAAATCGCCATCATGGTGTAGAAACCGAATCGTTCTCCCATATTAGCAAAAAATGCCACCACCAACCCTTTCGGATGATTTTTAAACATACCGGAAACCTCCCATCGATTAGAAGAAATATTTCATATTATTAATCATAAACAGTGCCGAAAATATAGGCGTTAAGCCAGAAAAATAAAATGAAAAATCGCCGAATAGAAGCGGAATCAGCAAAAATTCGAACGAAAATGACAACAATTGCCCAGGAATATTCAGGTGAATTTCAGGCAAAAATTAATAGAGGGTCGACGAGCTTTTACCTTTTTCGTAAGATAAAAGCCGGTTTATTTGCAAGTTTTTCTTTGAATTGCTGAATATTTGTCCTTAAAATATTGCGTTATTTGGAAATTCTGAACATAAACGACATTTTATACCAAGTT
>JALOAB010000248.1 GCA_023229045.1 Fidelibacterota bacterium | reverse complement strand
CGGGTCGCTTTCTTAAGTTATATTCCTTACTGCGGGAAGATCCGGAAGATAATACCGGAGAACATAAGTCGGTATATGATATAGTCTCTCAGTATAAGACCAGGTCTGAGGATATTCATGACAGATCCCTGATTAAGAATGAGAAAAATAGGAAGCGGAAGGAATTATATGAACTGGAAAAGCTGACGGGTGAAATCTGCATGATAATCGAGGTTGATAATTTGATCTGGAAATATAAGAGATATGACGAGGCATTGGCATTGATTCAGAGATTATATCCCAAGGCTACTACCTATGACTGTCGCCGTGAGTTAAAGATGTGTGAGATAGCTATATACAAATTCACGGAAGACTGGAAAAAGGGCTTGGAAGCTGTACAGGAGTTAAAAGAGGAGGTCAAGAACACCGACCTTAAAGATTATACTCCGCCGGACTATACAGATTTGGAGAATGAATTTAGGATGATGCTGGGGTTAGAACCTATTCTGGCTAAGGAAGAACCCTATTTCAAGAAAGAAAAAGAAGATGTATTAGCCTTGCTTCCCGGAGAATTTGCCTTAAAGCAGAACTATCCCAATCCTTTTAATCCGATGACGACCATTCCTTTTGATCTACCGGAAGCCAGCCGGGTTCAGATTTATATTTATGATCTTACCGGGCGCGAGGTTGCGGTGGTTGCCAGCGGGCAATATTCAGCCGGTTCGCATACGGTTACTTTCAATGGTAGCGGTTTACCCAGCGGAATCTATCTAATCCGGGCACAGATGCTGTCGGAAGATCCGATGAGAGAGATGCATCGTTTTACCGGTAAAATGATGTTGATGAAGTAATTCCGTAGTAAGTGTAGATTGAATATCCGGCTGGTACTAATCATACGAATTGGTTTAAGAAAAAATCCTTGACAAGTTAATATTTACAATTTACATTACATACGGATTGAGGTTGTTAAAATGGCGGTAAGAAATTTATAAGGAAGGATCTTCAATTTGATTTAGTTGGATAGGTGCGAGTGCATTGAAAAGGAAGGGGAAAAAGACTTGAAATACCAACTATGGAATATATCGTTGCATAAAAAACAACATAATTTTTATGTATTGTTAGTTAATAAAAAATGTGAAATAATTAATTCTATTTATCTCAATATTAAAAAATAAGGAGTCAATTATGAAACGGGCAGTATTTTCACTTTTCCTAATATTTGTTATCATCATCGCTCTGATACCTAAATTGGGATTGACACAACCAAGTAAACAAATAGTAATCAAAGAAATACAAACAGATATCCAGAACCCGACAGGAATTATCACAATAGAGGGACTTTCTAATAAATCGTCACCTATTAAACAAATTATTAGAACTGATCAAGCATTATTATTTTGCGATGAAAACTTTCAGGTAATTAATCAAAGATCCTTAAAGAAAAATACCAGAATAACATGTAGTAAAAATTTTAAATACTTACTAGTGGATGATCAAACAATAAATGACAAGAAAGGTTTTGAAAAAACAAAGGAATTAACTTTAATTGATAATAATGGTAAAGAATTTTGGTCAAAAACTGGTATTATAGAAGGGGAAGAAGATAAAATCTACTATAAACCATCCGATTACAACGGAAATGTATTTCAGGTTGATCATGATTATTCGACATTAACAACAATTTCAAATGATGGTAAAAATATTAGTAAGGTCGAATTATTTGAAAATATGGAATATCGTCCAGGAAGAAGATTAATTATGGATATTTCTAAATCTGGTGAATATTGCATTGTCTTAACAGAAAAATTTAATTCACATGCAAGAACTGCGAGTAGCGCCAGAATAGAAAGAATAATTGCTAATAATAAAATTCTACGAGAAGATACTATGAAAGTGATCGAAAAAGAAGTAGGAGAACCTTCATTATTTCTTTTTAATTATGATGGCGTATTATTAAATAAAATGAGAGTTCAAGGAGAACAACCTAGTAGTTTATTTATTAACGACGATGGGACACTGATATTTTATGCTATTCAAAATTTGGATACTCATGACGATAATTATATAATTACTTTAATCAATAATAATTTTGAGGAACTGTTTTCCAAATCTATTTCAGGTCATACAATTACTGTATTATTTACAAATAATTTACTAATTATTACTTACTTGGATACCATTGATGACAAATTTAAATTAGTAGCGTTAGATATAAATACTGGTTTTATCTCTTGGATTAACGAATTGCGATATGTTCCAGTATCTTTATTTGAGATTGACAATCAGAGTTTTTCTCTTACAACATGTTCAGAAGTCGTCGGCGAATTACCAAGCGAGTCCTATTGGTATAATGTATTTGATCTAACGGGAAAAAGTATAGCGCAATTAGAAATTGGCCCAATTGAAAATGAATATCTATATACAATAAAACCAAGTATGTATCTCAATAATAGATATTTTATATATAATAATAAAATAAAAATGATAAATAAATAATAGGAGGTACTAAAAATGAATAACATAGGAAAATATTTCTTTTTGATTGTATTTCTTGTCGGTAATTTATATTCGTTGTCGAGTGTTACTAATTATTCTTGGCCAATTTATCCTTTTACCTCACAACATCAAATTAATGGTACTTTTGGAGAATGTAGATCAAAAACGGTGAATGGTGTGTTAATTCAAAGGCATCACTTTCATACAGGGATTGATATTGCCGGTTCTGAAGGGACAGAAGTTAAACCAACATTAAGTGGTAAGGTTTCTTTTATTCCTGATGCTCGCGATTATATACAGACCAAAACGATAGTTGGTGATCTTACCTATTATTTTGAATATCATCATTTAAAAAACATACCTTCAACTTTAGTAGCAGGTTCTAGTATAACAGAAAGGGTAACGACATTAGGATATATTAATGATCAGAAGCATCTTCATTACGTCCATGGAGGATCTGGAGTAACTGTTCGTAATCCATTGATATATTTACACCCTTATATTGATGAGAAAGATCCAGTGTTTTCTCTTAACGCGGTTAATGTTATTGAAGATATTGATGCCACGGCTGATGATAATTATTTAATTTGTCCTTACTACACCTTGCAAGCAGGAGTTAAAGTAGATATAATAGTTTATGCTCATGATGAAATACAATCTTTTGGAGAAAATATGGGTCTTTATGGGTTTTGGTTAGTAATATACGATCCTTCCGGCACAGGGCTTCCAGCGAAATCTCGATTTTTTAAATATTGGGAAGGCAATTATAGGCCCAATCCGATGCTTATATATGTACCAGGATCTAATACTTCAAATTACATATATAATTTATCAAATAATGAAACAACAAATTCTAACTGGAATACTAGCAACCTTTCAGAAGGAACGTACACAATAACAGTATATGCATACGATATATATGAGACCGAAGAATCTTTTGGTCAAGTTACTATCTATTGTACAGAAGTTTCGGCTTATACTACAAGATATTTATCTGCCTCGGCAGCAGAATCAGATTATAATTATAAGGAAGGAGAACCAAATGATAATAAATAAAATTATTTTACCCGTTGTGTGAAATAAAACCCTAAAAAAATAAGATGTGCATTAGCTTAAAAATCCTTAAATTATTGTATCGTAATTCAATAATAAACAAGGAGATAAACTAATGCACAATCTTAAATCCAAC
>JALOAB010000247.1 GCA_023229045.1 Fidelibacterota bacterium | reverse complement strand
CTTTACCGCGCACGTGCATGGAAATATCGATCGTTTCACCCTCCTTGGTTTTTTCCATGATAACCTTACAACTGCTGACATAATCTTCATAAATTGCCAGGGTTCCAATTTCCTCTTCAAGGTGTTTCTTAGCCCGATCGGCAATTTCGTAATGGCGTGCAGTTAATTCGATATTCATTAAGAACCTCCTTTATTTATTAGATCGATTATTGACTGCAAAATTGTTAACGCGGATTTGTTCGAGACGGTTTTTCATTTTAAAAATAGCGGAGCCTCTTCAGCTTATTTTACTGTGCAAATTTATCACGTTAATCGGCATGCGGATGTGCTTGCTGATACACTTCCTTCATTTTTCCAATCCGGATATGCGTATAAAGTTGAGTCGTCGAAAGACTACTATGTCCCAGTAAATCCTTGACTGCGTTCAGATCGGCGCCATGATCCAGCAGATGCGATGCGAACGAATGCCGCAGAACGTGCGGGCTGAGATGGGCTTGCTCGGAAACCGACTGCAATAACCGGGCGATCAACTTCTGTACCAGCGGTCGGGAGACCCGTCCGCCCCGGCTACTGATGAACAGCGGCGAGTTTAATGCCAGGGCTCCATATTCGTTTTTGCGCCAACTCAGATAATCGTCGAGCGCCGCGGCGGCTTTTTTCCCATATGGCACGATCCGCTCTTTGGAGCCTTTCCCTAAAACGCGCAAAGTCAAGCGGTTGAAATTCACATCGCCGATATTCAATGCTAAAAGTTCGGCGAGCCGGATGCCGGTGCTGTAAAACAGTTCCAGAATAGCCCGGTTGCGTTTGCCGACCAGGGTATTATCGTCCGGCAATTGGATGGCGCGCGCAATCTCTTCTTCGGTCAGAACAACCGGCAGGCGTTTCTTGGTCTTAGGTGAAAGGATCAAAGCCGCCGGATTAGAATCGACGTAACCTTGCCGGGCGGCGAATTTGAAAAAGGCTTTCAGCGAGGCTAACTTACGCGAGATCGAGCTGATCTCCAATCCGGATTCGGTCAGCATGCCCAGGTAATGGCGAATCGCCACTTTATTGACCGTGTCAATTTTGACCGGCACCTGATTGGCATATTCGCCATAAAAGCCAAAAAACTGCTCAAGATCGCGTCGATAGGCCGCGATGGTGTTCTCGGAATAGCCACGCTCCTGTACCAGGAAACGCAGGAATTTTACGATCATTTCTTCAACGTTCATCATTATTCCAACCCGGTATCCAATATATTCAAAATCCTGATAAAATCAACGGGTAAAGGTGCCTTGATCTCAATATCAGTGGCATCGAACGGATGGCGAAACCTTAATGAATAGGCGTGCAGTAACTGGCGTTCGACGGCCGCCTGTACCATTTTCAGCAAAGTCACATCCCTGGCATTAACAGATGTTCCTTTGCGGATGCCGCCGCCATAAACCGGATCGCCGACCACCGGATGTCCGATCGATTGCAGGTGAACCCGCGCCTGATGAGTGCGTCCGGTTTCCAGTATGACTGCTAAAAAGGCCATAATGCGATAATCTTTTAAAAGGGTGAACCGCGTCCTGGCCGGGCGACCGCTGTTATTGATTGTAAACATCTGACGGTTGTGTTGACTACGCCGGATAGGCGCATCGATCAGACCTTCGGTTGTTTTGGGTACGCCGTAAACGATCGCCCGGTATTGTTTGAAAACCCGGCGTTCGGCAAACAGGCGACTCATTTTCCAATGGGCTTCGTTGTTTTTAGCAACGATTATAACCCCCGATGTATCTTTATCAAGACGATGAACCAGTCCTGGGCGTTCATTACCGCCGACCGAGCTCAATTCATTGGTATAATGCAGGAGAGCGCTAATCAGGGTGCCTTGCCGGATACCGGCTCCGGGATGAACTACCATGCCCGGTTTTTTATTAATTGCCAGCAAATGTTCATCTTCATAGAGAATTTCCAGCGGAAGGTCTTCCGGTTGAATCGGCCCGAGCGGTTCCGGCATCTCGAGAACCTGAATCGTATCGTCCTCGCGCAAACGATAACCGGCTTTGGTTTTTTGACCATTAACCAAAACTCTACCATCTTTGATAAATCCCGCAATGTGAGAGCGGGAATACTCTGGCATTTTTCCCGTCACAAAAACATCAAGGCGTTTTCCGACTGCCGTGCCAGTCGCACTGACATAGACTTTAATTGGTTCCAGATTCATCCGGAATAAACTAATTAAAATATTTTAAAATGAAAAACCATCCATAACGGAACTGATTGGATATGATATTGGATTCTATTCTGCTTTTTATCAATTAAAAAGGGAGCCGTATCTTTTTACCACGCCACATACTGCAGAATTATTTTTTAGGCTTATTTTTGCACTTGACGCAATGCTGGGTATGCGGCACTTCTTCGAGTCTTTCTTTCATTATCAACTCGCCACAATCGATGCACACGCCGTATTCGCCGGTCTTGATTCGTTCCAATGCCGAGTTCAGATGCGATAGAAATTTATTTTCGCGCGCCAGCCAGAGAAAGGCTTTTTCGCGCTCCTGGGAGTCGGTACCGACGTCCGCCATATGATAGGCGTAGGCTGAATCCATTGCGGTATTGTCATTGCGGGTATTATCGCTGACCGTCGTAGATTCCAGCCGCTTGATGGCTTTGATGGTTTCGTCTCTTTTCTTCAGAATCAGGTTTTTGAAATACTCCAGATCCTCTTTACCCCATGCTTTTTTCGTCGTTTTGGCTTCCATAGTTTTTAATCTCCTGCTGGGCTGAATTTACTTAATTCGGCTTAAAGAAACACGGACTTTGTTTCCTTCGATTTTTAATTCCTTTTCGTACTCGCCTTTAGCGAAGGTGTCGGCGACCTCGCGAGCCAAGGTTTCATTCCTGAAATATTCGATATATTTATATATTGCCGCCGTGAAATCCGGCGGGGCTTCGAAAGTCACTCGAATGCGATCTTCGACCTGGAAGTCGGCTTCCTTCCGCATGGTTTGCACATGCCGGATGAAATCGCGCACGAGACCTTCCTGAAGAAGCTGCGGGGTCAATTTTGTATCAAGAACGACAACAATGTTGTTATTTTCGACTACCGCAAATCCTGCGCTTTCCTGGCGTTCAACGATGACTTCCTCAGCGCTCAGGAACACTTTGCCATCGGCCAGATCCAGCTCAACAGCTCCGCCCTGTTCAATCTTACGGGCAACTTCAGCCGGATCAAGTTTTTGAAGAGCCTGTTGAATTTCACCCAGACGCCGACCGTATTTGACACCGAGTTGCGCAAAATTCGGTTTGATTTTGAAGCTGACGAATTGGTTTACATCGTCGATAAATTCGAGTACCTTGATGTTCAATTCTTCGAGGATCTGGCTGGTCAGGTCGGTTAGATCCGAAGGCGACCCATCGGGCGGTAATTTCACCAGCATCCGTGCCAGCGGTTGACGGACTTTAATATTGACTTTATTGCGGGCCGCCCGACCGACCGATACGATTTCGACAATTGTATCGATTTTCTTCAGCAAGGCTTCGTCATATTCTGTGTCAGCCTGCGGATATTTAGCCAGATGAATGCTTTCGGGCGCATCCGGTTCCAATCCTCTGACGAGATTCTGATAAATTTTTTCGGTGATGAACGGAGTGATTGGCGCTAAAATCAGGATCAAACCTTTCAGAGCCTGATACAAA
>JALOAB010000016.1:17500-21722 GCA_023229045.1 Fidelibacterota bacterium | reverse complement strand
ACCTGAAGGATTACGTAGTTGAATTCTCAGTATATTATTATCGACGGGTTCATCCTTATCATCCTCGAGCGGCTGAGCGCCTTCCTGGGTCTCTTCTATATTTACACCACCGGAGGGTGTGGAGGTGCCGGTCTGATTGGCGCCGACCACTACCACTCCGCCACTTTCGTTATTGGTGACTTCGACACTACCGGAAACTCCGTAGAAAACATCACCCTGGATTGGGTCGGATATCACCCAAAAGACCGTGCCTTTTACGGATGCCACCGAAGTCGGAGTTGCAATGACGAACTCACCTTTGCGAGTTGGCGTAATTTCGGCTTTTAAGGTACCGAATTGCATATCAACCTGCTTGGAAATTGCATCGGGAGTGCGCTCACCGGAGATGACCATTTCGGAATTTTCGCGAATCTTGATTTGACTTTTATCGTCGAGAAATACCAAAACCATATATCCATCTTTGCCGGTCTTGATCTTATCCTGAGAGTAGAGATTATCGCCGATTTTCACACCTTTTTTAAAATCGGTGTCAGCTGTCCGCTTGATACTGGTTTCGCCGCGGGCTTTCAGAATCAAGGCAATTTTATCCTGGCTAAATCCAGCCGAACAGAGAATTAATATCACAAGAAACAGATTAATTAAAGTATATTTACGCATCTTTCCAACTCCTATTCAACCGTAATAGATTTTAGGGACACTTGCTCGGAAACGAGTTGATTAACCAGGGTTTGGAGCTGATCCAGAGTGAGTCTTTGAACACCGTTCAGGGTAACCGTTCCGGTTGGCACATAGCCATAGAGGTCGCCACCCTCTTTAAACCATTCCTGAATATCGGGAGAAATTTGGTCTATTAATGCTTGATAAAGGGATAAATCAATGCCGGAATAGCTGGAAGTGGTCTGTCCGGCGGATTGGATTTTAAAAGCGTAAATTGGACTATAAACGGATTCGGATCCCGAGGAAGTCGGAAATGTCTTGCGGATCTGCCAGACATAGGTTTTACCGGCTTCCAGCGGTTTGGCGCCGGTCAGCGGGTACTGGAAAATCGTTCCGGCAGTCCACAGGTCCAGTTCGCTGACACCGGCGACCTTTGACGATGGTAATTCGTAGTAGTCGCCATTGTCCGGAAACGGCAGGTTAGCCCGATCCTTCAAAGCCTGATCGATCGAGTTGTGACGGGAAGCATCATATTCGGCAACCCGGATCCAATAGCCGCATTTATTGCAATTGACTTTACTCCACATGAAGTCGATCGACTCCCATTGAAAAGTCGGCAAGGGCGTGGATATTTCGAAATTTTCCTCCAGTTCTCCGCCCGGTGAAATTAAGTCCATGGTCGTCGGATTGGAGACCTCGATTGTCTGAGTTTGACTAAAACCGGTAGGGACACCATCCTTATCGAGGATATTCAGGTTAAATATATAACTGCCGGCGGGCAGTTTGCCGCCAGTTGACAGAATTACCGATTGTAAGCGGAGCAAATCCTGTTCGAGCCGATCGACACCGATATTACACGGACGTCCATCGGTATAGTAAATATTACGCATATTCTGGTCGATGTCCTGGGTGGTGAGGGTAATCTCTCCCTTAAATTCGAACGGTTTGGAGATAATGTACAGGATTCGGTTATTGTACATGTTCACCGCCGGGATATTGGCGATCCATTCGAATTCGAGCTTGATGTCGATCGGTGCTCCATTAGGCTCATTTGGAGTATAGGATAGCGAGTATGAAAACATATCCGGATTGTTGCGACCGTTATTGAAATCGAAATCGAGCAGGTAATACACTTCAAAATTATAGAAATAGTTAGTTCTGAGAGTAATCACTCCATCCGGCGCCGGTGTTTGAGCCAATGACACTGCACTTACCAGGAATATTACCAGCAGACTTTTTAATTTTACTACCATAGTATCCTCCATTTAGATGATTTTCAATCTAAACGTTCTGAATTAAAAGTACTGTGAGATAAAACAATAGTTAATTTTTTTCTTAAAAATTACTTTCTCTACTTATTAATGACACGTGCTGAATATAAGATTCTGCTTGACCAGATACAATAAAAAAAATCCCGCCTTGAAGCGGGATTAAAAGTTCCCCGGTGATGACCTACTTTTCCACCCCGTCGCCAGGGCAGTATCATTGGCGCGGGAGGGCTTAACTACCGAGTTCGAGATGGGATCGGGTGTTTCCCCTCCGCTATAATCACCGGAAAAAGGTTTTTCATTGGGTAAGGGAAAGAGAATGATTGCGGAAGTCAATTTCATAAAAATTTTGGTCAAGACGCACGGCTTATTAGTATCACTCGGCTAAGACCATTACTGATCGTACACCTGTGACCTATCAACCTTGTAGTCTACAAGGAGCCTTAAGTCCCGATAAATCGGGAGGGAGATATCATCTTGGGGAAGGTTTCACGCTTATATGCTTTCAGCGTTTATCCTGACCGGACATAGCTACCCAGCGATGCACCTGACGGCACAACTGGTACACTAGAGGTTCGTCCACTCTGGTCCTCTCGTACTAAGAGTAGCCCCCCGCAAATCTCCTGCGCCCACAGCGGATAAGGACCGAACTGTCTCACGACGTTCTAAACCCAGCTCACGTGCCACTTTAATGGGCGAACAGCCCAACCCTTGGGACCTTCTCCAGCCCCAGGATGTGACGAGCCGACATCGAGGTGCCAAACCTCCCCGTCGATATGAACTCTTGGGGGAGATCAGCCTGTTATCCCCAGAGTACCTTTTATCCTTTGAGCGATGGCGCTTCCATGAGCAACCACCGGATCACTAAGCCCTGCTTTCGCATCTGCTCGACATGTTTGTCTCACAGTTAAGCTCCCTTATGCCTTTACACTCGGCGCACGATTACCAAACGTGCTGAGGGAACCTTTGGGAGCCTCCGTTACATTTTAGGAGGCGACCGCCCCAGTCAAACTACCCACCTGACAATGTCTCCCGCCCCGCTTCAGGGGTCGGGATTAGAATTCTAATTTTATAAGGGTGGTATTTCAAGGTTGACTCCACCCCGACTAGCGTCGGAGCTTCAACGTCTCCCACCTATCCTACACATACAAAACCAAAACCCAATGCCAAGCTATAGTAAAGGTTCCGGGGTCTTCCTGTCCAGCTGCGGGAAACCGGCATCTTCACCGGCATTACAAGTTCGCCGAGGCTCTGGTTGAGACAGTGTCCAAATCGTTACACCATTCGTGCGGGTCGGAACTTACCCGACAAGGAATTTCGCTACCTTAGGACCGTTATAGTTACGGCCGCCGTTTACTGGGGCTTCAGTTCAGGGCTTCTCCCGATAAATCGGGATGACTCGTCCCCTTAACCTTCCAGCACCGGGCAGGTGTCAGTCCCTATACGTCGTCTTACGACTTAGCAGAGACATGTGTTTTTAGTAAACAGTCGCTTGGACCTTTTCACTGCGACCTCTTTCAGCTCGGCTTGTCTATCGAAATATTAAGCTTCACTTACTCGAGGCACCCCATATTCCGAAGTTACGGGGCTAATTTGCCTAGTTCCTTAACCAGAGCTATCTCGCGCACCTTAGGATACTCTCCTCGCCCACCTGTGTCGGTTTATGGTACGGACATCCGTTTACCTAACATAGAGGCTTTTCTTGTCAGCTGGTTTAGGGTCAGTTTGTGTCCGAGGGACTCCTATTCGCATCTCGAGGTTATGATCTGACGGATTTGCCAATCAGATCCCCCTACCTGCTTAAACCGGGACATTCAACACCCGGCTGACCTTTCACTTCTGCGTCACCCCATAGCTCAAACGGCAAACAGATGGTACAGGAATATTCAACCTGTTATCCATCGCCTACGCCTTTCGGCCTCGGCTTAGGGCCCGACTAACCCTGAGCAGAGTTACTTTACTCAGGAAACCTTAGGCTTTCGGTGTTCCGGAATCTCACCGGAATTATCGCTACTAATGCCAGCATACTCATTTCCATCTCCTCCAGCCAACCTCGCGATTGACCTTCGACGGTTAATGGAACGCTCCCCTACCGTCCCCCGTCAAAGACGGGAGGCTCGAAGCTTCGGTATCAGGGTTAATAGTCCCGTAAATTATCGGCGCAAAATCACTTGACTAGTGAGCAATTACGCACTCTTTAAATGGTGGCTGCTTCTAAGCCAACATCCTAGCTGTCTGGGTGGTTTCACATCCTTAGTCACTTACCCTGTATTTAGGGACCTTAGCTATCGATCTGG
>JALOAB010000016.1:0-12500 GCA_023229045.1 Fidelibacterota bacterium | reverse complement strand
TATCCGTAGCAGTAAAGATTATGTCATAATCTTTGGGAGTCATTAAACCAAACTGATCCACACGCCCCAGATCGGTTCCGATGTCCTCAGTCAGAACAAATAACGGCCACTGCTGCGAACGACCATAATTATTCAAACTAGCCCATAGATTTGCATCGTAAATTGCCAAGGAAGACGGGTTCAGTTCGGCAATCCGTTTAATTCCCGCCGCAGGGCTTATGACTTTCACCAATAAGCCATCAACAACATTATATGCATCATCACCTTCCTGGTTAATTTGATTCTTTAAAACCGTGTCAACTGAGGTAAAGTTTGAATCAGAAGCCGAAACCAAATTCCAGGTATCATCGTTATTGAAATTTATGCGATAATATAGACCTGTTGTTTGGGATGGATCGATAACCGTCACTTCTACCAAACCATCACCAGCCGGGATTGACGAATTGACGGCCTTGTACGAAACAGCCAGAGAGCTATCCTCTCCCGAATTATATCTGATACCGGGTACAAAACATGGGGTTACCGATTCAATCGTTGCATCACTTGAGATAATCTGATCATAACTATATTCCAAATAGGCGTCGGCCGTAATTCCAAAATAGTACTCTTTTCCGTTAATTAATGTATCTCCGACTGGACCAACTTCTGAATTATAATTAGTTAAAATCCGTATAAAACGTTGCTTGCTGTATTTAGTAGCATCTGTAATATTACCAATATTCAAGGAATTCACTTCCACCGCATCTGACCCGGCTGCATCTGAATACTGGTAAACTGTATAGCCATAGAAATTATACGTCGAATCGTCAACTATTTTTATCGTATTGTCAATGATCATGGTATCGCCAAAAAAGACTGCCGCTACCGGATCAACCGATTCATATGGACTCCCATCCTCATTATATTCCGAACGCTCATCCCAGGTTAGGATGATTTCATTGGGCAGTGCACTGGCTGTCACAAATGGCTGTCTCGGCGGCTTACTGAGCTCGAAATTCATATCATATATTGATCGTATCATACCAGAGATTCGTTTTAACTCAGTAACGCTGTTCAAATTACTGGTTCCGCGTGCAACTATGACAGCCGCTACAATCTCCTGCACGCCCGGTTCGCCAAACTCAGCAACACCATCCACATCTGAATCAACCCAGGGTTCCATTGTAAATGGCCCGGTTGACATGAAAAAACGCCGGTCAGCCGGATTGGAATCAAGCCAGCCGGTTCCGCTTTCCGGATCGCCGGAATACATGAATTTAGTCGGCGGATTATTCTGATCAGTACCGTCATCACCCTCTGTAATCACTGAACCATCTTTCCATAAACCTTGCATAAAGTTATAGATCTGCATTGCATTACTAGGATCACCTTTTGGCGAATCATCACTATTATAGGATCTAAAAGCAGACATGTTTATAACTTTTTTATTTACAAAGACTCTTCCATCCGGGAGGTAAACGTTGTCTCCTTCAGAAGTTGTCATTGGACCCTGCAAAAAAAACAAAACCAACTGCCGGAGGATCATCGCCATAGTTCTGGTCGTTATCGGTTGCATTCCAGCAGTAACCGAGACCGAGAGTGGTATCACAACCCACCTGATCGTCACCGCCATTTCCTAAATCCGGATCGCACCAGATTGCAAAATAGGCATCATCCCAGGTTTTGCCGCTCTTATTCACAATCGTCCACTTCTGAAAAATCATATCCCCGATTTGATCGGAGCGATCAAAAGCCCAGGCTAATTGGTGTATTTCAGCGTTTAACGGATTACTACCGTATGCGCCGTGATCCGTCAAATCATTCCAGACGCTGTAAATCGTCATGTCTCCCAATAAAAGCGGATCGCCGTTTTCGTTAATCGGTGCGCCCTGGCTCACCGGCCAGTCTGACCAATCACCACTACCGTCCTTATGTAGTTCGTACCACCTGTATTTGGTATCATTTTTATCATCGGCATTATCTGTCGTTAAGATTAATCCGGGCTGATATTCCGTGGCCGAATGTTGCACTCCAGCAGCCCGAATTTCACCGTCGATCTTGGCACACAGAAACTGACCGGCGGCGAATATCGGGCTGAGGCCAGAACCTTTCGGCCACTCCAAACCCCAATCTCCCATCATATTATCATAAAACCAGGTCCCATTATTCCGGAAAATCCCGTTCATACGGTTTACATCTAACCAGATATCACTGGTTTGGACCGACTTAGCCAGTTGTTCAACCGAAAAAACCGACCTGACCGGTTCAGCTGCCGTCAATAATAGTGGAAATACAACCCCGAACAAAACCACTTTTACTGTCGTTTTCATCTTCCTCTCCTTGGGCATTATTTACTCTCCATAAAATAAATACCGCCACCGCTTTGTTTCACTACACACGAGTGTACTGATTGTGATTTTAAATTAAAAACGTTCAAATCACAAGTATATTTTATCAAAAATTAATACATAATAAAAATTGATATTTATCGTGACTATTATAACGCCATGTATATAATCAAATATTCTATTTTACGCATTGATAGCATCTCGCATCTTGACAAGCGACGGATCACTCGCCTTGTAAGAATACGAAGAAAAAATACTACATGTCGAAGAGCACTTCGGTTAGGTCGAGTTCGCCCATCTGAATCAAATCATGGGCTATAATATCATTAAAGGTATGCCTTATTTAGCATAGGAATAGGTAGGCTAAGTTATTGACACGGCGTATAATAATCCCCAAAATACCGATTGTCGCGGCGGTTTTTTTAATTTTACCCGATCGCAAAAAGTTGACATTCAGCAACCAAATAAATGCTCTAATCAGCCGAGCGCCGCATAGCCAGAATGGTGATATCGTCCGATTGCTCTATACCGGTGGAATATTCGTGAACGTCCTGAAAGACTTTCTGAACGATTTCCTTGATGGGATGGGTATTCGAACCCGCCAGGAGTTTTGCCAGTCTCTCATCGGTGTATATCTGACCGGCGGCGTTGAAGGCTTCTGTTACGCCATCGGTATATAAAAACAGCCCGTCGCCGGAATGCAAGGCGATGCTTTTCATTTGATAATCCAATTCTTCCATTACACCCAGAGCCATTCCATTGGTCATTTCCAGCAATTGGACACTGCCGTCGGCTTTTAAAAGGTAAGGCGGATTATGACCGCCGTTGGCGTATTCGAGTTCACCGGTTGTAGTATTAAAGATTCCATAGAAAATCGTCACGAACATCGAAGCCGTGCTTTCCAAACAAATCAGTTCATTGACGTATGACAGACATTCGCCGGTCGGCAAGCCTTTCAGAGCCGTAGCTTTAAGCAATGTCCGGCTAACCGCCATGAAAATCGCGGCCGGAATTCCTTTACCGGATACATCACCGATCACCAGTCCCAGACGATCCTTGTCAATCAGGAAAAAATCGTAGAAATCGCCGCCAACTTCCTTCGCAGGGGTCATACCGGCATAAATATCGAAATCATTGCGTTCCGGGAAAGGCGGAAAGACTTTCGGCAGGATTGATTGCTGAATGTTACGGGCGATCGTCAAATCGTGCTGAATTGCCAGCAACTGATCATGTTCCTGTTGCGCCTGCCTTAAAATTTGGAGCTCGCGGATGGTTTTATTGATTGTGGTTTCCAGGTCGGTAAAGTCAACCGGCTTGGTTACGAAGTCGAAAGCTCCGCGATTCATGGCCGTACGGATATTGTCCATATCACCATACGCCGAGACGATGACGGTTTTCAGATTTGGATTTTTCAACTCATTTAATTTGGCTAATAGGGTCAGCCCATCCATTTCCGGCATATTGATATCGCTGAGGATGAGATTGATATCGGGAAATTCCAAAAGACGCGACAACGCTTCCAGACCATTGTAGGCAAATACGAAATCATATTCGCCATCACGGATTTGTCTTCTGAAACGCTGGCGGATAAGGGATTCGAGATCCGGTTCGTCGTCTACGACCATAATTCTCTCAGGCATTGTGACTCCTCATTTTTTGCGAAAATTCAAGGACTTCGGTTTTTAGTTTTTCAAAATCGATTGGTTTAGTGAGATAACGATCGGCGCCGTAGGCGAGCGCTTTCTGATATTTTTCTTCATCGTCATAAGCTGTGACCATGAAAACCGTCAGGTGCGAATATTTCTCCTTTAGAATGCGCAGTAGTTCCAGACCGTTCATACCGGGCATATTGATATCCGAAAGGATCAGGACGATGTCAGCCGCACTGGCGGAATTCAGATAATTCAGCGCATCCTCGGCCGAAAAACAGAATTGACATTCGATCAGACCGTCGCGGATTTCACGGCGGAAGCGCTGTCTGAACAAGGGCTCGATATCCGTTTCGTCATCCACGATCATTATTTTCATCATTGAATACCTCGACTATGCAAGATTTTTCGGAATAGTAATACAAAATTCGGCATACTCACCTATCTCGGAAGTGACTTTCAACTCGCCTTTATGTTCCTGAACGACGATGTCGTAACTCATAGAAAGTCCCAGACCGGTGCCTTTGCCGGTCGGCTTGGTGGTAAAAAACGGGTTGAATATTTTATCAATAATGTCCTGCGGAATGCCCTTGCCGTTATCGCGGATGACGACCTCAACTTTTTCGCCAAGGTTTTTGGTAGTGACGGAAACAACCGGCGCAAATTTCTCCCCGCGCTCTTTTTTCTTTTCATGCACGGAATAGCAGGCATTATTAATTATATTAAGGAAAACGCGGCTGAGATTCTGCGGGACAATGTTGATCGGTTCAACGGTGGCATCATAATTCGTCTCGAGTTTGACGTTGAAGGTCGAATCCTGAGCACGGAAGCCGTGATAAGCCAGATTCAGATATTCCTGGACGAGATTGTTGATGTCGGCTTTCTGCATTTCGCCCGGTTTGCCGCGAGAATGTAATAGCATTCCTTTGACGATACTATCGGCGCGTTTGCCGTGTTCATTGATTTTGCGCACGTTATGTTCTAAATCGCCGAGCACTTCATGAAAATAATCCATCATTTTAGGCTCAAATTTGTCCTGGTAGCGATCGATTTCCTCGGTCAGTTCCTTAGTCAGGTCAATCGATAATTCAGAGAAGTTATTGACGAAATTGAGCGGATTTTTAATCTCATGGGCGATGCCGGCGGTCAGTTGACCCAGTGAGGCCATTTTTTCAGACTGCACCAATTGCGCCTGCGCTTCTTTGAGTTCGCGGTTGGCGCGGTTGATCGCTTCGTAGGCGAAGGCGTTATCCAGGGCGATGGCGGTGTAGGTGGCTAAGTTTTGCAGAATGTCGAAGTGATATTGGGTATAGGCGTTCTTCTTGTAACTCTGCACCGAGATAACGCCGATCAGGCGCTGTTCTACGATCAACGGCAGATAGATCAGTGATGAAATGGTTTCTTCAGTCGCTTCCCGGGTTTCGAAAGTCACATACTTGACGGATTCCTTTGCGACATCATTCATGAAGATCGGTTCGCGATGTTCAGCGCTCCAGACCGCCAAACGATTTTTTTCATTCATAGATTGGATATAAAGCGGTAGGCGCTCGCCTTTTTTAATAGCTAAACGACACTCCAACTGCTGTTCTTTTTCATTATGGATCATGATCAGAAAAGTAGTCGCATCCAGCAGTGTATTGACATTTTCATAAACGGTGTTGAAAATGAGCTCCAGGTTCAATGTGGAAGTAATTTTCTGCCCGATATCACTCAGGGTTTTAACATTTTTGAAAGAGGCGTCCAGTTCTTTATTTTTCTGGCTGAGTTCATGGGTGCGTTGTTCGACTTTTGCCTCGAGATTGCGACTGTAATCTTCGAGGGCTTCGTTGGCGTCTTTGAGCTTATTGATAGTATCGCGCAGGGCGGATTGCATGGCAATAAACGACTGATTCAGCCGACCGATCTCGTCCCGGCTTTCGATATGCGGCAATTCGATATCGAACTTGCCGGCGGCCAGGTCTTTGGCCGCCGTATCCAAATGGCGTAATGGTTTGGTGATTGAATTGGATATCAGCGCAACCATAAAACCGATAAAAATCAAACCACCTAATCCGAGTAACAGCATCATGATTGTCAAATGCCGTACGTCATTGAGCAATTCATCGAGTGGATAAACGATGCCCAGCGACCAGCCGTTCATCTTGATTGGCGAATAAGAAATCCAGCTGGCCTGGCCGCCCTTCAGACTTTTATAATCCGGTTTCTTGAAGCCGCTTTTGCCCTGAATCATTTCGCGACCAATCTCACGCAGAGACGGATAACCGCGCTCTTCGGCCACACTGAAAATGGTCTCATTCATGATCACTTCCGGCAACGGATGGGTGATAAACTGTCCGGTCGTCGTTAGCGTGAAGCCATAGCCGGTTTCCAGCACTTTAATCGAATTGACGATCTGTTGTAACCACTCCAGCGACATATCAGCGGTAATAATCCCGATGAATCGCCTTTCGCCGTCGATGGTCTTGTAGATCGGCGCCGAAAAAGTCGACATGATAATATTCCCGCCGCCTTCATCATAATACGGCTCGCTCCAATGCGGTTTGTCGAGTTCTTTCGGAATTATATACCAATCTTTGTCAAGATAGGAGTAAGATCCACTCGCCAGCGAAGCATATTTAATTTCGTCGCCGGATTTGTAATAATAGGGCGCGAAATAGCGTTGTGATTTATCAAAGGCATAAGGCTCGAAGGCGATCGTCATGCCGTAGATTTCCGGATTGTTCTTGACCAGCAAGCGGATCACGTTCTTCAAACGCTCCGGCGTGTATTGACCATGTTCGACCAGGTGCGCCACTGCGCGGGGCAATTTTTCGACCGAGGTCAGAACGACTTCCACCCGGTTGACTATGCTCTGGTTCAGATTACGGGCGCTTTCTTCGATATTCTTGCGCAACATCTTTTGGGAATATTTATAGTTGACGACCAAAATCACACATAAAACGATGGCGATACTGGTAAAAATGTAAATGATCATTTTAAAAGTAAGGCCGCGCTGGTGAAGTCTCTTTATCATGATTATTATCCTTACTTATCAGTTTTCCGGTCGGTTGACTTTTTCCATTCGGGACAGAATTTTTCGCAGGTCGGGATAAATTTGATCGACTCGTTGTCGCGTAATTTTTCACCCACGAAATAATAGTCTTTTTCGGTCAATTCCGGGAAATTTCCGGTTATTTCCTGCAGAAAAATCAGGTCTTTCATGCGACTCAGCATCCAGCGCTGGTGCGGACGGTTAGCCGGCAGTTTGGCATTTTTCATATAGGTCAGTACAATCTCCAGCGCTTCGTCCGGATGCTCGAATGCGCCTACCCAACCCTCGTAGGAAGCCTGAACAAATTCACGGCAGAGCCGCGGATCCCGGGTATAGGTTTTTTCCAGACAGTACAATCCCTCCTCCGGAAAATTCAAGTCGTAATCTGAAAAGAAAAAGGTGTTTAGTTCATCCGGATTCAAGCCCGAATTCAGGATCGTATGATATTCATTATACCACATTGCGGAAGTCACATCTATCGCATCCGACAGAAAAAGATTGATCGAGCCGCCTTGCGGGATGAGTCGCACTTTCAGGTTGTATTTCTCGAAAAAGGCTGTCGGTTGAATCTCGAAATCGCCGCCCCAGATGCCGACTTTTTTGCCATTCATATCCTCCGGCTTTTCAATGCCGCTGGACTTTTTGGCTACCAGCATCAGCGCCGAGCGATTGATAACTTGCGCCAAATGTACGACCGGCACGCCGCCGGCATGCAGTTGAATCGCATTGGTCAGCCATAACGAAGCGAAATCCACTTCACCTTTTTGCATCAGAACCGAAGCCGGATGATTAGGTCCACCAGTCAGGATCGTCAAATCAATACCGTGTTTTTTATAGATCCCGGTTTCGTAGGCGTAGTAATAGCCGGCGAACTGGGCTTGCGGCGACCAGTGCGGAATAAAACTGGCCTTCTTCAGATTGCTCTGCGCCAGCAGACCTGTCGCTCCAAACCAGATACAAATTGTCAGCTTAATTACGAACTTATTCAACATATGATCAGCCCACCTTAGAATTTCTTAGAGTATGATTGAGACTTTTGCGGGAATTTTCTGAATTTAGAAATGGATTTTTATTCCGTAATCTCACAGGCAGGAATATACTAAGCCGGAAGTTTTTTTAGAAAGGGAAAAATTGCTGACCGGTCAGAGTCGGGATTTCTGCCAATCCAAATATCTCAAACAAAGCCACGATCCGTTCAACATTTTGCCGCATGATCTGATTAATCAACTCGGCTAATTCGGCGCCGCTCTCAATTTCGAGCCCGTGCGCCAGACAAAACGGCCGCACCAGTTGATCCAAATAAATACCCTCAAGATGATCTTCGTTCGAGACGATCAGGCGATACAGATCGCGGATATGTTTTAATAAATGATAGTCATCGACCAGCGCGTCAAATTGAGTGGCGACTTTCGGAACCGATTGTTGAATTCGGCTATAAAGTTCATCCGTCAGTGGTTCCGACCATTCAAAATGCGCCTTAATAATAAAAACGAAATTCTCAAAATCGCGCAATCCACCGGGTCCTTCTTTGATATCCAGTCGATCCGAATTGGCAGAATAACTGTGACGCGCCCCGATCTCATTATGCATCGCCTGAATGAAATCACTCTTGCGTTGAAAAATAAAAGGCGTAATGATCTCGCGCTGAAATACCTTCAGGAAATGCGTACTGCCGACTATCATCCGGGCTCCCAACAGTTGGGATTGATCGATGAAACTGTTTTCGTCCGGACGTTCGAATAAATGGCGTAAATCGTCGAAAGTGGTCACGAATTGCCGGAATCGATCGGCGAAGCGGAACTGCGGAATGATCGAACGCCGGATAATCCGTTTATTCATCTTCTGGATGATCCGATTGCAGAAATCAAGGATCAGTGGGTCGCTGGAGTTGAGCAATACGATCAGATCGTAATCATCGTCGAAAGCCTGTCCGCGGGCATGTCCGCCGGCGGTAAAAATCGCCAGGAGATCATGCATTTCCGGAACATCTTGCTGATCGGCCATGGCAACTTCCTCACGGCATAGTTCAAAGAGCATTTGCAGGTAATTATCCGAAAAATGGGTGAATTCGCGATTGATTTTTTCAAACGGCGCACCATCCAAAAGACTGATCCCGAGCCGCATGAATTCGAAGTCATAGTAATCGCCGAGTCGCTCGAATTTTTCATCAAGCGAATCAAAGTTATCGATATTGCGGAAAAGACCTTCCGCCAGCTGGTTCATTTTAGGTTGGTTGTTGAGCGAAGTGATGTATTCGGCATAGGTATTGAAGACCCGCTGAACGAAGCGTTTGAAGTAGTAACTGTTGTTGTGATAAATCCGGCACAGCATCAGCAGAGTTTCACGGAGCGTGGTAATTTCCGGCTTCCAGTATGGCTTTTCGAGAATCGCGATTAATCGGGCTAAAAGCTCGGTTGGCAGAACTGAGAGGAAATTGTTCATAATCTGCGGAGCCAGATTGAGAGTCTGGCAGAGCCGGCTGATAGTTTCCAGGGTCGGTTCCAGTTCAAAGATGAAGTCCTGCACGAATTTTTGAAAGAATTCCGTCTCGACTATTTTCGGCTGGCGCTTGGCAATGATGCCAAACAACGAGATCAGTGTGAAAGGCGTTTTAGCGCCCCATTTTATATAGGTTTTAACCAGAACGGCGCGCCTGGTATCCGACAGAGTTAGAAAACCGTCCAGAAAACGTTTAAGTAAAACCTGATTGGGATTGTCAAGACTATCAAGTATATCATCCCAGAACCGGACTCCCTGAAAAAACCGGGAGGACTGGATGAAATCCAGCGGTACATTGCCGGGCAAAGACGCCGCGCCGCTGGCTTGTGAACTCACATGGGTGATCGGATAAAATATCGTTATTTCGCGCAGGTGTTCGGTGATTCCTGTCAGAAGATGATCGACGCTTATACGGGCTAATTTATGATGATCGTAATAATGCGTCAGCATCTGCGTGCGCGCCCGGGCGTAATTGCGGTCTTCATATCCCATGGCATAGGCCACCCTTTGCAGATTATTGCGCGCCTCTTCGCTGTCGAGATGCACTTCCTCCTCCTGAACAACGAACAGCTGATACAGAAAACGAAAGGTTTCCAGAAAGGTCAAAGCCTGGAATATCTGATTGTAACTTTCGTGATTGTGGCGCTCATTTTTTAAAAGAATATCCAAAACTTCCAGGGAAGTATTAGCCTCGATCCGCTTCCAGGTTTTAAGCGCAAACAGCAAAGCTTTCAGCATCCGCAAACCGTCGCGTTTGGGATTCAGCAAATTTTCCGGCGGCTCTTTATACATCAGGTCTCTGATCTCACCCAGTAGTCCGCGCAAAAAACCTTCATGATATTTATTATCATGATCCGGCGAATAATAATAGCGGTCGAGGATTTCGGTCTTGAACTGGTTAAAGATTTCGCGTTTGCCGAGAATTGGGACGGCGTTGACCATTTCGCTGATCAGCACAAAATCCTGGATTTTTGGATCGAGCAGTTCATGATAATCGTCAATCGAGGCGGAATAGCCCTGCGTACCGACATGTTCCGAAAGATGATAATGCAGAGAGCAGGCATATTTGAGCATTTCGTTGCTCATCGCGCCGAAAGCCGTGGTAAGGACGGCGCGATTCTCCAGACCGGTATCAACAATACCCAGATCAATATCGTCCTGATCGACGCGCGTGCCGACGCCACAGATGACGAAATCTGGTCGCTTGGTACGCGGCAGGAAAATTTCCAGTAAAGTGTTCATATAAGCCGCGGACAACAGGCGGAAATCGTTGCCGGTGCGCATCAGGAACGACTGAAAAATGGCGTGATGGTTGGTGGTGGTGCTGAGCTTCATGTGCAGTACGTCGAGCGCTTTGAAATTCAGCAATAAGAACTGGATGGAATAGTAACAGCCGAGCATTTCCAGCAATGTTTCCCGATCGGCCATTGAATTGGCGATCAGTTTCATCTCGCGGTCAGGACGCGGCGAAAAACGCAACAGATGAAATTGATCGATCAGGTGTCGGGCGTCGATTAATGCAAACAGGCTATCGAAATTCTTCTCGATATTATGGATATATTTTTGGTGGTGATTACCGAGTTCGGCGGCGCGACTGAGCAGGTCAGTCAGAGAATAATGAATCGCCGATTTCATTGGTTAAACTGCCTTCCGAGTGGTTTAATGCGCATTTTGTCTGAGCCAGTCTTCAGCCAGATCGATGCCGGTTTGAAAAGCCTGCAGATTGAGTTCTTCGGTACCTTTCGGAACGCGCGCCCGAATGGCATGCTTGACGGAGTCTTCAGACACGATGCCGGATAATTTGTACAGGATTCCGAGCGCGATGATGTTGGAAACGACGAACTTGCCGAGCCGCTCGACCGCCGATTGAATAATCGGTAAAGCGACCACTTTAAAATCGCCTTCCGGAATTTTGGCAACCATCTGGGAATCGACCAGCAATGTGCCGCCCGGTTTCAGATCGGCGATATATTTATCACAGGCTTCCTGTGTCAGAGCCAGCATCAGGTCAATATTTTCGGCTTTAGGATAATCAATATCTCCGTCGGAGATGATCACCTCGCTTCGGCTGGCGCCGCCGCGGGCTTCCGGTCCGTAGGACTGGCTCTGGGTGGCATTCAGTCCCTCATAAATAGCGGCGGCTTCGGCCAGGACTTTTCCAACTAAGATCAAGCCTTGCCCGCCGGCGCCGCTTAATCTGATTTCATAACGAAATGACATAATTTTCCTCCTTACTTGACTATCGCCCGGGCTTTATTTACCACTTCCTGATAATTCGCCTGATAATCGGATTGTTGCTTATCTACAAAAACGCCCACTATAAGTTTATTCTCCAATTCCGCCGGACTGAGATTTGCGGCTTTTTCAATGGTAACCGTATTTTCTTTCTGATAAACTAACATATCGACGCCACTGCCTTCCTTATTCATGCGACCATAGGAGGTTGGACAAGGAGTCAGGGCTTCAACAACCGCAAAACCTCTGTGGGTCAAGGCTTGCTCGATGTATTTATCGAGGCGCGCAAAATGAAAAACCGTCGAGCGGGCGACATAGGTAGCGCCGGCCGCCGCGGCTAAACGGCTGATATCAAAAGGCGTATCCGGATTGCCGTAGGGCGCCGTGGAAGCTTTTTTCCCGATCGGCGTAGTCGGTGAGACCTGCCCGCCGGTCATACCATAAATATTATTGTTATAAATAATCATCGTAATATCGACATTGCGGCGGGCGGCGTGGATAAAATGATTGCCACCGATTGCGGTCGCGTCGCCATCGCCGGAAACCACGATAACGTGCAGTTTGGGATTGGCGATCTTTATCCCGGTCGCGAAAGCCAGCGCCCGTCCATGGGTGGTGTGCAGAGTATTGAAGTCAACGTAGCCGGGGGTGCGGCTGGAACAACCGATGCCGGAAATCAGGGCGATGTCATTTTTATCCCAGCCAAGTTTGTCGATGACGCGCAGAAGTGATTTCAGAATAATGCCATGCCCACAGCCG
>JALOAB010000245.1 GCA_023229045.1 Fidelibacterota bacterium | reverse complement strand
CCTGAAAATCCGCATGTCAAAGAAATTCTTCGGCAAAACATCCAGGGCGAACAGTGCGCTATTACGGTTTATAAAAAACTGGTCGACCTAACCGCCGGCAAAGACCCGGTCACGTATAATATAGTTCTGGAAATTCTGGAAGACGAAATCGAACACGAAGACGATCTCCAGGCCGAACTCGAAGATTTTGAAACATTAGTAGAATCGCATTCTAAATAGCCGGTTAGGAGCATACCATTTAGTGCGAAATATCATAAATCCGGTATGTTTTTGAGTGAATTCGAACAGGTTTATTTGAACATTTCGATATAAACGTACAAAAAAAGGAGAAAAAATGGATCTTAACAAAGAAGCTCAAGTCGTATCTATGCCACGCATCGGCGAACAGGCTCCGGCTTTCAAAGCCGTAACCACCCAGGGCGAAATTAACTTTCCACAGGATTACTCGGGAAGTTGGGTAATTTTATTCAGCCATCCGGCCGATTTTACACCGGTCTGCACTTCGGAATTCATGACCTTTGCCACTATGGAAGAGCAATTCGCTCAAGTGAACTGCAAACTCGTCGGACTCTCGGTTGATGGTCTGTACAGCCACATCGCCTGGCTCCGCACCATTAAGGAAAAAATCGATTACAAAGGCATGAAGAATGTCGAAGTCAAGTTTCCCTTGATCGAAGACATTACCATGGAAGTTGCTTCGAAGTATGGCATGATTCAGCCGGGTGAAAGCAATACCAAAGCCGTGCGCGCCGTATTCGTGATCGATCCCAAAGGCATTATTCGTACGATCATTTATTATCCGTTGAGTCTGGGACGGAATTTCGACGAATTACTGCGGGTTGTTATCGCCCTGCAGACTGCCGATGCTTTCAACATTGCCACGCCGGCTGACTGGCGTCCCGGTGATGATGTTATCGTCCCGACCGCCGGCTCCTGCGGCGTTGCCAAAGAACGTATGGAAAGCAAAGAAGGCATAAAGTGTCTGGACTGGTTCTTCTGTCTGAAAAAGATTGCGAAAGAAGAGGTCTGGAAAGCCATTACCAAGTAGTTGGTAAATCTGCTTTTAATCATGTAGGGTTGCGTGGGCTCAAAAGCTCACGCAACCTGAATTAAAGGGGTGTTTATGAAAATAGCATTGACAATTTCAGGAAATGACCTGAAAGCGCCGCTGGACAATCGTTTCGGGCGGGCGGCGAAGTTCCTGATTTATGATCTTGAATCCGATACATTCGTGACAATCGATAACCAGCAGAACCTGAATGCCGCTCAGGGCGCCGGGATCCAATCGGCGGAAACCGTAGTCCGAAGCGGCGCCAAAGCGCTGGTCACTGCCCACTGCGGACCTAAGGCTTTTCGGGTTTTGCAATCTGCCGGTGTAAAGATTTATACCACGAGCGCGGCCTCCGTAGCGGAAGCCCTGGCGGATTATCGGGCAGGCAAGCTTAGCGAATCTCAGAGCGAAGATGTCGCCGGACACTGGGTATGAGAATTGACCCGGTGTCATTCAGACCGATTGGTATAATTCACAGCCAGCACCAAAACACGGAGCGAATTCCGATCCAACCGGTTTATGCCGGGGATTGCCAAGCCCAGGTCGAAATCTTTCCGAAATTTGCCGACGGATTACGCGATCTGGACGGATTCTCGCATATTTACCTGATTTATCATTTTCATCGCGTTGGCGCGGCTAAATTGCTGGTGAAGCCATTCCTGCAGGATGTCGAACGCGGAGTGTTTGCGACACGCTCTCCCAACCGACCCAATCCTATCGGATTGAGCATTGTCGAATTGATTCGGCGCGACGGCAATATTTTGCATATTAAAGGGGCAGATATCTTAGACGGCACTCCTTTGCTTGATATTAAGCCGTATATAAAGCGCTTTGACCGGATTGATACTAGTTGTGATGGTTGGCAGGAAGAAATCGATGAAGCTACCGCCCAAATGAAAGGGCGCCGTAAGTAATGCAAATGTATCTCGACTGTATTCCGTGTTTTGTACAGCAGGCCGTCCGCGCCGCGCGCCACGTTTCTGACGATCCGGATGTCCAAAAACGAATAGTCAGAGAAGCTCTATCCTGTATCAACGCCATCGACTTTAGCGATCCGCCTCCTCGCGCCGGTCAGATTTTTTACCGTCGCCTGAGTGAAATTACCGGCATTCCGGATTTGTATCAGGCAGACAAGGAAATGCAGAACAGGCTTGCGCTGGAATTACTTCCTGAGTTAAAAAGGCAGATCGAAATTTCCCCCGATCCGCTTTTACTGGCTACGCGCCTGGCGATTGCCGGAAATATTATTGACCTCGGCGCCCATGGCAATCTGGCAATCACGGACATTCAGAAGGCAATTAAGCAGGCTCTGAATGAGCCGCTCTTTGGTGATTGGGAAGAATTCAAAGCGGCGGTCAACGCCGCCCGTGACATTCTTTATCTGGCTGACAATGCCGGTGAAATTGTTTTTGATCGCTTGCTTATCGAACTGATTATAGCTAAACCGGTAACGCTGGTTGTACGCGGTGCTCCAGCTATCAACGATGCATTACGGGCTGACGCGCAGTCTGCCGGGTTGGATAAACTCGTTGAAATTATTGATAACGGCTCAGATGCGCCGGGGACATTGATCGGCGACTGCAGTAGTGAATTTCAAAGTCGCTTTGCGGCCGCCGATCTGATTATTGCCAAAGGTCAGGGCAATTATGAGACTCTCAGCGATGAGCCACACAATATATATTTCCTTTTCAAGGTAAAATGTCAGGTGATCGCCGGACAGATTGGTCAGCCGGTCGGAACCCAGGTTTTAATAAAATCCAAGGTGATTTCGCCAGAAATCGGGAGTGACCGATGATTATCGCAATTGCATCCGGTAAAGGCGGAACCGGCAAGACGACTGTCGCCGTAAACCTAGCTTATGCCTTCGACTGTGAGATTCAGCTCCTGGATTGCGACGTCGAAGAACCGAACGCCCAGTTGTTTCTGAAAGGCGCCCCGCTCGCGACGGAAGAAGTTGCTATCCCGGTTCCCCAGATCGATGAGAGTCTTTGTGATGGGTGCGGTGAGTGTAGTCGTTTTTGCGAATATAATGCTATCGTGTCATTTGGAACCAAACCACTCGTATTCGCAGATATGTGCCATGGGTGCGGCGGATGTATGAAAGTCTGTCCGCATCGGGCAATCCGGGAAATTGACAATCGTATCGGAGTCATTGAGACATTCCGCGCCGGGAAAATATCTCTGATTCAGGGCAGACTGGATGTAGGCGCGGCTATGGCGCCGCCCTTAATTCGGGCTGTTAAAAGAAAAATAGACCATAAAACTCCCGCAATTTTGGACGCGCCGCCGGGAACATCCTGTCCGGTAATTACGACCCTCCGGGAAACCGATTTTGTCGCGCTTGTGACCGAGCCGACGCCTTTCGGATTGAATGACCTGATTCTGACCGTCGAAGCCGTCCGTGAGATGCATCTGCCGTTCGGGATCATCATCAACCGCGCCGGAAGTGGCGATGAGCGGGTGAATTCATATTGCACCGCAGAACAAATCCCGGTTTTGCTGGAAATTCCAGACGACCGGAGAATTGCCGAAGCCTATTCGCGTGGCGAACTGATTGGACAGGTTTTCCCTGAATATCGCCGGTTATTTGTAACTATTATAAACAATATTATAACCAGAAGTAATCGAAGTAAATGAGTGCTGTTACAG
>JALOAB010000244.1 GCA_023229045.1 Fidelibacterota bacterium | reverse complement strand
TCTAATTAAATTTCTGGCGATTGAATTACTTAACCGGGCTCAGTTTCAAAACGACGACATCGTGAGCGGCGATTTGCGTCATAAATAGCTTAGCCGTTGTTCCAAGATCCTTTTTTGCCCAAAGATCACGAATCTTGTACTCTTTCTCATTGAAAAAATACTGATAATGAAATTCATCATCCTTGACCGGAAATTCATTCCAATCCAACTTGACTTCGACCGGTTGGAGGGTGCGGTTTAAAAAGCATAGCGCCAGCGCTCCCTTATCCAGCGGTTTAGCCCAAACTTCCCAGTTATCTTTAACCAGGTATTTTAATCCCTGAATACCGAGCGCATCCTGGTCGACGGCAATCAGTTCCTTATTGGTCAAGATTTCCCTGGTTACCGGATTCATGTTCCTAATGTCATTCCCGGCAATCAGTGGAGCCGCCAGCAGGCACCATAGGGAAAAATGAGCGCGGTCTTGATTGACCGTCATACCATTTCCGACTTCCATCATATCGGGATCATTCCAGTGGTCCGGTCCGGCATATTGGCGGATATTTTCACGCATATCGAGAATTTGTAAAACACCCCAGGAGTTCCAACTGCCGTGTCCGACCTCTCCATCGAAAATAGGCGCAATGTCGCCGGTCGTTCGCCAGAGATGACCGATATCTCTTCCCCATTCCCAGGGTTGATTATTACCCCATTCACAAATGCTAAACACTACCGGGCGACCGGCGGCGTACAGGGCATTCCGCATGGTCAGATAGGCGCCTTTAGCGTTCAGTTCTTCGGTATTGCACCAATCATATTTCAGGTAATCGACTCCCCATTTGGCATAGGTTAAAGCGTCTTGATATTCATAACCGCGACTGCCGGGACGCCCGCCACAGGTTTGCCAACCGGCGTCAGAATAAATCCCGAATTTCAAACCTTTGGAATGAATATAGTCCGCCAGGGCTTTCATACCGGATGGAAATCTCTCCGGATCAGGTTGGATAAATCCAAGATCGTCGCGTTCGCCCTGCCAGCAATCGTCGATGATCACATACTGGTAACCGACTTCTTTCATCCCGCTGGAAACCATGGCATCGGCAACATCGCGGATGAGTTGCTCATTCACATCGCAACCAAAATTGTTCCAGCTGTTCCAACCCATCGGCGGCGTCAGGGCTAATTTCTCGAACTTTTGGGCCATTAGGACATTTGCAAAAAAAAGAACACCTAAAAATGATCTCTTAAGCATAAGTCAATTCCCCTATTTAGTCATAATAGTTTAAAACCATCAGGTCATCAACAGATCACGGGTCGGAAATTCCGGATCGCTGGTGACGATCAGTCCCAATTTTCTTAGTCCGGCTAAATCACCCGGAGTGGGAATATGGGTCGTATGCAATTCACACCCGTTGAGTTCCGCGAGTTTTTCGAGGGCAATTTGCGCCGCAGGATTGGAAGTCGCGCTGATGCTGAGCGCGATCAGAATTTCTTCGACATTCAAGCTGACCATTTTGCCTTCAAGAATGTCTTTTTTCAGATGATTGAGGGATTGCACGACCTGGCGCGGAAGTAAATCTATATTTTCAGGTATATTGGAAAGCATTTTGGTTGTATTAAGGATCAATGCCGATGTTGAATGCATTAACGGTGAATTCATACCGGTCACGATGGTCCCGTCTTTGAGTTGCAGAGCGGCGCCACAGAAGATATTTTCATTTCCTTTACCTTTGGCGCAAGCCTGGCGGGCGGCTTCGCGGGCTGGCAGAACAACCACTCGCTCTTCCGGTTTGACGCCAACCTCATCCATGAGTGCTTCCACTCTGGTCACGGTTTCCTGATTAGTCAAGCCCATCGCGTATTCGCAGGCATAGCGAAAATAACGGCGGATGACTTCCTGACCGGCGGCGACCTGGACGACTTCATCATTTATAATGCCAAATCCCGCCCGGTTAACACCCATATCGGTTGGCGATTTATAGAACGATGGCGCGTTTGTGATCTTCTCGATAATTCGCTTTACAAGCGGAAAAGCCTCCAGATCACGATTGTAATTGACTGAAAGCTCCTTATACGCCTCAAAATGGAAATGATCGTACATGTTGACATCGCGCAGATCGGCAGTAGCGGCTTCGTAGGCTAAATTCACCGGATGTTTTAAGGGCAGGTTCCAGATCGGAAATGTCTCGAATTTGGCGTAACCGGCATGAATTCCCCGTTGGTATTCATGGTACAATTGACTAAGACAAGTCGCTAATTTGCCGCTGTTCGGTCCGGGGCCGGTGACGATTGTAATCGGCTTGCTGGTCTCGATATAGACATTGGCTCCGTAGCCGTTCTCACTGACGATAGTATCGAGATCGGTTGGGTAACCTTTCGTAAAACCATGCGTATAAACCCGCACTCCGCGCCTTTCCAGCTTGTTTTTAAATGCGGTGGCCGCCGGTTGATTTTCATAACGTGTGATAACTATCGCACGAACCGGAATTTTCCACCTGGCAAGATCGTCTATGATTTTTTGAGCGTCGGAGTCATAGGTTATTCCAAGATCGGCGCGCATTTTACTGCGTTCGATGTCACCGGCATAAATACACAGAATTACATCGATTTTGTCTTTCAGGTTTTGGAGTAAGTGCATCTTGACATTCGGATCATATCCAGTCAGGACGCGGGCGGCATGATAATCGCCCATCAGTTTGCCGCCGAATTCCAGGTAAAGCTTAGAGTCGAACCGGTTGACCCGCTCGATAATAGCGGCAGTCTGCTCGGTGAGATATTTCTCGTTGTCGAAACCGATGGCTGTCATCTGTTATTTCACCCTAACTGAAATTTCGAAAAAAAAACACGGCGTATTTTATCATTTGTATTTATGATAAACAACGGTTATCTGGTATCGGATGCTAAATGTCCATTCGTAAAATCGCGTGTCAATCCTCAGCGTTGATACGATCATTGTACCTGGTTCCAAATAGGTCTGGCTTACGTTTCAACGCGGGAGCGTCGAAACGAGATAAATTTTTGTTAGTCACGCCAAATTTTTCCTCGTCATGTCCCAAAAATCTATAACGTAGTTTCTTTTGTGCTTGGATTAAGCGCCGTGATGTACCGCATCAACTTTTGGGCAAATTCCGACTCGATTACAATCTTGCCGTAATCGATAGATACGTAGTTTAAATATTGCAGAATCAGATACTGCCTGGAACCGGATGGAAATATACCAGCGAAGAAGAAATTCAGCGCTTCGCATACCGGCGACTGTTGACCCGCCGCCGGATCGCATAAATCCAGATAGAGATTGATAACCTCGACTTTTTTATGCAGTAATTCCTTTAATCGCTGATTGATTTCATTCTGAAAATTCTTACCAATGGCATTGACATAAATATTGGCATAACCCAGCGCCGCGCTGACTTCCACTTCTATATCAGACTGTAACAACTCAATCTGGGGAACCGCATTACCGGTAGCTTCTAAGATTCGAACCTCCAGTTCAATATTGCGGTAGATCTCGGTGATCATTTGTAAATGATGGGTGGGCGCATAGATAACAATCGGTTCCGCTTCTAATAACTTCATATATGAGAGTACCAATGTTTCCCGCTGATTCGACTGCACCTCCATTTTTTCAAAAACCTTCGGAGCGGATAATCCGATTAGAATAGCACAGTCTTTAAAACCACTGCGCAGCAGGGCTTTCTGAGAATACGGGTGAGTTGAAACTCCTTTGGCAAAG
>JALOAB010000243.1 GCA_023229045.1 Fidelibacterota bacterium | reverse complement strand
GGGTGCGCGGTGTAATTTTTTCGGCAATGTCAGCAGGATCGGGTAATAATTCGGCATTGGCTTCGGAAACGACCAGCTTGCCGCGGTGATTATCAACGTAGAAATCATATTCCGTAAAGAAGGGTGCAATGACGATAACTTCATCGCCGGGTTCGAGCAGGGATTTGAGGATGATGTTGATTGCGCCGGCCGCGCCACAGGTCATGATAACCTGATTTTCGGTGAAAGGTAAACCGCTTTCCAATTCGAGCATTTTGGCAATTGCCGCACAGGTTTCGGGGTAGCCTTTGTTCTGCATGTAACCGTGGACATGCGCGCCGGTGACGGCCGCTTCTTCAATCAGCACTTTATTAAAAGTATCAGGGCTGGGTAAATCCGGATTGCCGAGCGAAAAGTCGAATACTTTAGCGGCACCATATTGTTTTTTCAAGGCAATGCCGGTCTCGAACATTTTTCTGATCCACGATGAGCGGGTCATTGATTGGGCTACATTAGTGGAAATCGGCATAGATCCCCTTGGAAATTATTTTTTCAAAGCAGATTCTGGTTCGGAATCCCAGATCCCGGTTTTTAGATATTCATCGATTGAGCGCGCGGCTTCACGTCCGGCGCCCATCGCCAGGATGACAGTCGCGCCGCCGGTGACTATATCGCCGCCGGCAAAGACGCCGCGTTTGGAAGTCCGACCATTGTTGCCGTTCGTGAGGATATTGCCCCATTTATTGCATTGCAGGTCGGGCGTAGTGCGGGATATAAGTGGATTGGAACCGTTACCGATCGCCACGACGACCAGATCGGTCGGAATCTCAAATTCACTGCCCTTGACCGGGATGGGGCGACGGCGTCCATCCGGACCGGGTTCACCGAGTTCCATCTGCAGACAGCGGGCGGCTTTGACCCAGCCATTTTCATCGGATAGAAATTCGATCGGGTTGGTTAGGGTGCGGAAAATGATGCCTTCTTCCTTGGCATGATGAACCTCTTCGATCCGCGCCGGCATTTCGACTTCCGAGCGGCGATAAACGATCGTGGCGGTCTCGGCGCCTAGGCGTTTGGCGGTGCGCACGGCGTCCATAGCGGTGTTGCCGCCGCCGACGACAACCACTTGTTTGCCAATCTTGACCGGGGTATCGGATTCGGGGAATTCGTAAGCTCGCATCAGGTTGACACGCGTTAAAAATTCGTTAGCAGAATAGACGCCCATTAAGTTTTCACCGGGAATATTCAGGAACCACGGCAGACCGGCGCCGACGCCCAGAAAGACGGCGTCAAAACCGCCGACCTCGAAGAGTTCGTCAATGGTCATGGTTTTGCCCACGATAAAGTTAGCTTCGAAGCGCACTCCCATCTTCTGCAGATTTTCAATTTCGTATTTCAGGATGGCTTTCGGCAGACGGAATTCCGGTATGCCGTAAATTAAAACCCCACCAAATTCGTGGAGCGCCTCGAAAACCGTCACGTCGTAACCCCATTGCACCAGGTCGCTGGCACAGGCCAGTCCGGCCGGACCGGAACCGACAATCGCGACTTTTTTGCCGTTAGGCGGGGTGTTGACTTTTACCTGAGCCTGACCGTGTTCGCGTTCGTAATCGGCGACAAAGCGTTCCAGCCGACCAATCGAAACCGGCTGGAATTTGCCATGCAGAACACAGGTTTTTTCGCACTGTTCTTCCTGTGGGCAAACGCGACCGCAAACCGATGGCAGGAGGTTATCCTCTTTGATTTTTCGGGCGGCGCCGATAAAGTCTTTTTGCGCGATCAGTCGGATAAAATCCGGGATTTTAATTCTGACCGGGCAACCGTCGATACAAGTTGGTCGGGGACAATCCAGACAGCGCTGAGCTTCGATGACGGCTGTTTCGGCATCGAAACCGAGGTTGACTTCATTAAAATTACGGTTGCGTACCTGGGGCGGTTGTTCCGGCATCGGTTGACGTGTAATTGCCAGGCGCTCTTTCTTACTCAGAGTATTAGAAGACAAAGGTGGTTCCTCTTTCAGGATTTACTGATTTCGTTGATAGCTTTCGCTAAGCGACATTGGTGGAGGACTTTCTGCGGCTCCTTATTGATAATCTCGGCTGAGATTTTTTCCTGGTTGGCAAATTGTTTTTGGCGGCGGGCAATTTCGTCGAAGTTGACCTGGTGGCCGTCGAATTCCGGCCCGTCAACGCACACGAAAACGGTCTTGCCGTCCACGGTCGCCCGACAACCGCCGCACATCCCGGTGCCGTCAACCATGATACTATTTAGTGAAACCATTGTTTTAATAGAAAATGGTCGGGTCATCTCGGACACTGCGCGCATCATTGGCAGGGGACCGACCGCCAGCACGAAATCCGGTTTTGTGTTGCGGGCGATTACGGTTTTCAGGACATCGGTGACCAGACCGTGAGTACAGTAACTGCCGTCGTCGGTGGTAATGATTACTTCGTCACAAATCGTGCGCATTTCGGCTTCGCAGATGACCAGAGCTTTTTCGCGAGCGCCGATAATAGCGATCACGGTGTTGCCGGCTTCTTTTAAGGCGCGCGCGATCGGCAGGGCTTCGGCGGTGCCGACGCCGCCGCTTACGCAGACCGCCAGCCCGAAGTTTTCGATATGGGTCGCCTGACCCAGCGGACCGACCAAGTCGTGCACATAATCGCCGCTGTTAAGCATGTTCATCTGGCGGGTGGTTTTGCCTAATCCCTGAATGATCAGGGTAACGGTGCCGTTTTCCGGATCGCCGTTGACGATCGTGATCGGAATTCGCTCGCCTTTTTCCCAAACCCGTAGAATCACAAATTGACCGGGTTTGGCTTTGCGGGCGATCAGCGGTGCCGCGATGACGAATTTTTTGATGTCCGGCGCGATAAATTCAGCCTGTAAGATCAGATTCATTTCTTATTCCAGTTGTTAAACTGCGATTAACGACAATATTTCTCAATCGCAGGGCATGGTTCATTATTTCAAAACGGAGACGAAAGACTAACTCCAAATTATTGAGCGGGATTGATGAAAGCTTCCGCCTGGGCTTCAAGTTCTTTTAACGTAATTGACAACATTTTAAGAACGGTTGATAGTCCCACGATCGGAATAGTCAGGAGCAGTGCATCGATAATCTCAGCGCGGGTGGCGCCGGCTCGAATGGCTTTCGGCAGGATAATTTTTATGGCTTCCGGCGACGGGCTGTTGATCTGGATCGCCAGCATGATCAGTTGACGGGTTTTTTCATCCAGGTGACTGCCGAGTGAGCCGACCAATTTTTGGTAATTTTTCAAGACCTCTTTGCGGTTTTCCATTAAAAAGGTAAGCCCGTCTTTATCGAGGTCTTCCCATTTGAAATTATCGTAAACCATTAGCGCTCCCGATAGTTCATTTGACTTCTTCCAGCCAGCCGAATTTGTCAGGCACATCACCAATCTGATAGGCAGTCAGGTATTTATATAATTTGGTCGTGATGGGCCCGGCTTCCTGACCATCGGCGTAGAGTTTATAGGTTTTGCCCCGGTAACCCAGGCACCCGACCGGCGTTATGACCGCCGCGGTGCCGCAGGCGCCCATTTCGGCGATATTTTCGATTTCGTCAACGCTGACGCGGCGTTCGGTCATATCCAGACCGAATTCCTCACCGGCGACGGTGATCAGCGACCGGCGCGTGATGCTTTCGAGGATCGACTCCGACTTGGGAGTAGCCAGACTGCCGTCTTTAAAAACGAAAAATACATTCGAGGCGCCGGTTTCTTCAAAATATTTGTGTTCGACAGGATCGAGA
>JALOAB010000242.1 GCA_023229045.1 Fidelibacterota bacterium | reverse complement strand
GAGCGCGGCAATCGTCAGGATGCCACTGCCGCAACCGGCATCCAGGACGGTCGCGGGCGGTTTGAGATATTTTTCCAGCATTAACAGAGCCAGACGCGTTGTGGCGTGGGCGCCGGTGCCAAATGCCATGCCGGGTTTTAGTACAATTTCCACCGCCGCGCCATTCACTGATTTTTCCCAGTAGGGACGGACAGCGAGGCGCGGACTGATAATCTGCGGCTTGAAGTATTCCTGCCATTTGACACTCCAGCCATCATCCCGGACTTCGCTAACGACCGTTTTCAGGGTCGGCCATTCGGTCTTCAATTCCGCGATAATTTTCGGGATTACCGACTTCCAATCGGAAGCAAAATAGACTTCAAGGTTTTGATCAGTTTCCTGCAATCCCAGCATATCCCACTGTGTCAGGCGAGCAATTAACCGCTCCTGCTCAAAATTCCCTTTCGAGATAGTAATCTTCAGCCAGCAGGTATCCGGTTTTACATTCATCATCGAATATTATTTTCCGTTATTTTTGTCGAAAATATAATCATACAAAACAGTTCCGATTATCTGCAGGCTTTCAACACTGCATTTATCGGGTGTATCCATGGTCGTATGCCAGTAATTTGTGAAGCGGTTGGGATATTTAAAATCGATCAAATCGACTGAGGGAATTCCCGCATGCCGGATCAACATCAGGTGATCATCGTAAATCTCCTCGTCGATCTGATGAATGAAAGCGCCGAAGCGGTGACGCGCGGCGATCTCCCAGAGTTTTTTAATCAATTGCGGATGACTGTTGACTGAATTGCGTTCCACCGGAATCTGCAGGTCGGCGTCGCCGATCATATCAATGATAATAGCCTCTTCGGGTTTAGGGATTGGTAAATTTTTAGCAAAATATTCCGAACCCATGCAATAATATTCGAGCGTGCCGGGATAACCGTAATCTTCACCATCGAAAAAAACCACATAAACGGCTCGCGGCGGCTTTCGTTCAGCCATTAACTCAGCCATATGCATCAACACTGCCGTGCCACTGGCTCCATCGTTGGCTCCCAGAATCGGAATATGGCGTTTGGTTGGGTCGGGGTCGTGCTCGGCCCGCGGTCGGGTATCCCAATGGGCTCCGAGCAAAATGCAATTTTCTTTTTCAGGAGTAAACCCGGCGATGATATTGGTCAGATTCAGAGTTATATTTTCCTCGGGAATAAAGCGTTTGAAATCCTGAATGATCAATGTATCAGCCAGCGGCTTTAAAAATTCAATCAGCATATTACGCTGAGCGGTATGACCGGAAGAGCCGGGATTACGCGGGCCGAGATCGCACTGCTGATGGAGAAATCGAAAAGCACGTTCACCGTCAAATTCATGCCCGCCGGTTACGCAGGCTGAGATCAGGATAAGGATTAAATAGAGATGTTTTTTCATGATTATCCTCTGATCGCGATATTGACATCGAAACCGTAGTTGCGAGTGATGCGCTTACCGGTGACTCGGTTATAACTCTCGCCGTATTCAAAAAACAATCCACCGGTGACTTTTTTAGTAAAAGTATAATTGACACGCGGCGTAGTTTTCCAGCTTCGGCTCTTGGCAGTAACGGTGAATTTCGTAGCCGTGCCCTGTTTAGCATGTGTTGTTGAGGTCGAGTAATCGAAGTTGGCTGAGAAAGTTATATTGTTATCAAGACGCTTATCTTTCAGGAATGGCAAAGGAATCGTGAGTCCGCCCTTTTTCTGCCAGTTGATGGTGGTTGAGATATTCATGTCATCGATTTTGGTTGTGCCGCCGGAGGCGTTGTTGATGGTTTGACCGCCGGTCAGACGGGCGCTGGCGCTGATATCATTGACAAATTGCATCGATAAACCGATTAAGGGCTGGAAGTACATTTTATAGGATGAGTTCATCTCCTTACCATTTTGGATAACGATCGATTCCTTGCCGGAAAAGCCATGATCAAGCGATAGTTTCTTCAGGTATTTGGAAAAGATCTTATATTTCTCCAGTTGACTCCAGGTCAGTGACCAATTGGGAAAAGGAAAACCATCTTTTCCATAGGTGCCGCTCGGTAGATAATCGCGGGTCAGAGTGCGTCCGACCGTACCCTGGGATTCAGTATTCGAAATAGTTTGCGAAAAGCTCAGTGGCATGACCACATTGGATAAAATATTAATACCGGAACGAAGCGAAACATCGAAACTGTTGGTGGTGTTTTCGGCGCTGGTAGGAATATATTCACTACTAACAAATGGCAATCCCGGATCACGGGTCAATCCCATTCGGTAACGCCAGTCGGGAACTCCGGTGCGGTAGCGATTCGTGATCGAATTACTGGTCGATAAGCTGACGTTGATAGCCTGAATCTTCTTCAGGTATTTGGCAACCGTCTGAGTGATATTAATTTGTGGTTTTTTTGGTTCATCAAGTTCTAATGGCTGGGCAGGTGGTTTTTTATCGGTACTTTCAGAGGGATTATCCTCTTCTTTGGGCTGGATTCCTCCGCGAGGTGATCGACGCCTTTCCGGTTGGTCTTGTTGAGGCGGTTCATCTTGAGTGGAAGGTTGATTGGGGCGCCGTCTGGAAGTTGTCTGACCGGGCGTTGAAGGAGCGGCGGTTGTACTGCTGGTTTTAAATATCGATGAGAAGATCGTAGAGGGATCCAGGCTGAAGGTACTGCTTAAACGGTTTTGATTGGAAATAACATCGACGCTTTCTGACTGGCTCGAACGTGGTTCGCTCCAGTTAAAATTTGAGGTATAATTAAAAGTGGGATTAAACCACTTGAATATTTTCGGATTGAAATTGACCGAATAGGATTCCCGCTGGTTGACGATTTGACCCGGATTTACCGATTTCAGGATTTCCCATTGATTCTGCCATAATTCGATCAGGTCGTTTGCAATATTAAAATTATAGTTGGCATTCAGGTTATCCAGAATTTTATAATTCATCGTAAGACTGCGATTGAGTCCGAGGGTATTGCTGGTGGTCACGGTCGTTCCAACACGTTGAATGCTATAGGATTCGCTTTTGCCGGCATCAGCCGCTACCGACAGAGATGACGGAAAATAATAAAAACGGGTTTCACTGATCTTTTTCCCGATCAGCGGCACCTTGGCGGTCCATTTGAAAATATTCAGATATTTATCCTTGGGGAATGGGAATTGATAGGATATGTTAGCTTTGTAAGATTCGCTCTTCGATTCGCGGGTAGTTACCGAGGAGGCGTCGCTCCAGGAAGCATTAGCTCCTAATTTAATCTGATCGATCGTGTATTTAGTCAGCCAGTAGTCAGAGGGACGTTTTTCAATTGAGGCGTTAATTCCATAACTGTGCGAGATATCCAGCAGACTGTCCGGCGCATTTTCCTCCATGAGAATATCACTGCCGTATATGTATTTCCGCGTACCCGTAGATTGCGAATAAGAGCCGCTTACCGGCAGACGCAAGCCCCAACTTGCCGGAGTAAATTTATCCAGCGAAACCCGTCCGGTGGCCGTCATAGTTTCAGTAGTTTTCAGATTATCGGTATGAAGGCTGGGACGCTGTTCAACGGTATGGAAATCAGCCTCTCTATAATTAAGCGAAATATCGAAACTGGCCAGATCGGCCATGCGCAGGGAAGCCTTGGCGCGGTAAGCCGTGCCTTTGTCCTTGCGCACCTCCGAAAGGCGCAATTCATCCATCCAGACCTGACCTTTGACGGTTCCGGTTTTAAAGGCATTGACATAACCGGCATTATCCTCCCGATTTCGCAAACCTATATTGAGATGTTTGACATTTG
>JALOAB010000241.1 GCA_023229045.1 Fidelibacterota bacterium | reverse complement strand
CAGAGTTTGTTGTTGTTTGATTAATTTGCGCTGAGCGCTATCCAGCATTAAGTCAATTTGATTTAACAGGGTTTTTTTCTTTTCCTGCAGACGAAATTGATTCAGAAAGATTTGGATATATTCGTTTTGGGCGTCAATTAATGAGTCAAACGTAGTAAAGAGCGATTCTTTCAGCACTTTTAGCTCAATCAGGCTGAATACCAATTGGTCGCCGGTATAGATTCTTGGCGTCGGATTTTGAATTGCCAGCGCCAGCTGATCCAAGATTCGGTCCAGAGATTGAATTTGTTCGGGATTAAAATTCACCAGTAATTCGCGGTGAGGCAGGTTACTGCGATGGCAGATTTCAGCGGCCAGAATTTTGGGCAAAACCGGACGGTAGGATTTTGTGAGAAAGGTAGTCAGCGATTGGTCAGAGTGTTGTTTTAATAAAAGTGAAAGTTTAGCAGGATCAGGAAGAAAGTGTCGAGATGCCTGAAAGCCCGGCAGATCGAAATCCAGCGGCTTTTTCAATTTTTTAAAAGAATTGAGAACTGAGCCGTGCCGATCGAGCAGAAAAACATTGCCGTTGATTCCATAGAGCCGGAACAGAAGCCATGCGCAATCGTCATTCAAACTGATCAAAATCTGGCGATCATTCTCCTGGCAGGTTACCGCGGTGATGATTTTTCCGGTTAAATCATGCAATAACGTCACTTTATGTTTTGGCTGTGGCAGAGTGTTTTCCAGAGTCAGGAAGGGAAGAGGGGGCTGTACGCAAAAATGCATAGAGCGCCACCTGCCGGCGTTTTCCAGCGGAATATGCAGGTGATTTTTTTGGTAGGTAAAAGGCATTCCACAAACCGCGCCGGTTATTGACTCAGCCAGTTTTTGGGCTAATTGATCAAAATGCAACCAACTGTTAAACATGCCGGAAAGTAGCCATAAATGTCCATTTTTCAAAGCACGCCAATAAAATTATGCTGAATATAAATTGTATTCAATTTCTTATTAAATAATAACTAATTCGCAATTTTAAATTTGGCGGTTTGAGCTGGATTCGCTAATTTTGCGTGCATTTTTAAAGGAGACTGAATTTTGGAAAGCATGACTGGATACAGCAAAATGGAAACCCGCCTAGACGCGGGAGTCCTCAGCGTTGAGATTTTATCCGAAAATAATCGCTATCTGGACCTGACCCTCAACCTGCCGGAACCGCTGATGCAATATACGGAAGAACTCAAGCGGTTAATAACCGGAGATCTGCGGCGTGGTCGGGTGCGGATTGTGGTGCGTTTAAACGGCTCGAATGCGACTGCGGCTTTAGGTTATAATAGTGAGGTTTTGAAAAAATATTATTGGGCTTTGACTGAACTTGCCCATGAACTAAAGATCGAACAACCGGTTACGCTTCAAAATTTGCTGAGTTTTCCGGATATTTTTAAAGCTGACATCGTCGCGCTGGACCTGGACGAAATAATTACTCAGGTCAAAACACTTTTAAGCTCGGCGGTGACCGAATTGGTTGCGATGCGCCGGCGGGAGGGGGAATTTCTGGCGCAGGATCTCCAAAATCACCTGGAAATTATTCTGAGTAAATGCGACGAAGTCGAGGCGCTTTCCCGTCAGTCGCGCCAGGAGTATTTCAGCAAGTACCGACAAAATCTGGCGGAGCTTTGCCGCGATTGTCAGCTGGATGAAAATCGCATAATCCAGGAAGCCGGCATGCTGGCTAAAAAACTTGATATAACCGAAGAGTGCACCCGCCTGCGCAGTCACGTTCAGCAATTTCATCTGCTATTAAAAAACTCTGAACCGGTCGGTAAACAGATGAGCTTCCTGGCGCAGGAAATGAATCGCGAGATCAGCACGATCGGCGCCAAATCCGAAAGCGCCGCGATCGCGCATTTGGTCGTATTTCTTAAAGATGAACTCGAAAAAATCCGCGAACAAATCCAGAACGTAATATGAAATCCCAGGGATTACTATTATCGATTGCCGCCCCTTCCGGAACCGGCAAGACCACCGTTTGCCATGAACTGCTGAAATTAAACGATCGCTTTGTATTTTCGGTTTCCTGTACCACCCGGTCAGCGCGCCCTAATGAGCAGGACGGTGTGGATTATCATTTCATTTCGCGCCGGCAATTTCAAGCCAATATCCGGGAAGGCAAAATGGCCGAGTGGCAGGAAGTCTTCGGCAATTACTACGGAACATTGAAAAGTAGCGTGGATGAAGCTCTGACTAATGGCAAAATCCTGCTCTTGGATATCGAGGTCAAAGGCACCCTGAATCTGAAGAAACTATATCCCAAAGATACTGTCAGTATTTTCCTACTGCCACCCAGCGGCGCTGAACTTGACCGCCGTCTGCAGAAACGCGGAACCGACGATTCGCAATCGATCGCCCTGCGCAAAGCCCGCATTCCGCATGAATTGGAACTTAGCCGACAGTTCGACTATCAAATAGTCAATGATAAACTTGAACATACAATAAACCAAATTAGGCAAATCATAGAGGAGCATTAAAAAATGACTGAAACCCTTCCATTTAGCAAATTAACCCAAAAATCGGACGACGTTTTCGAGCTGGTGACCGTAGCCGCCAAACGCTCGCGTCAGATTAACGCTCTCCGCATGGCGCAATTTCCTTTGCCGACCATGGGTGAGGATCAGGAAGAAACCTTCGAGGAGACGCCGCCCGAAATTAACGACGATCCCAATTGGGATGATTTTGAAAAGCCAACCACCCTGGCCGTGAACGAAATTATTGAAAGTAAAATCGACTATCACTATACGACTCCGGAAGAAGGGAAACAACTCGAGGAATTCGATAGTGAGTTTAGTGAATAAGAAAATCGTTCTGGGGCTAACCGGCGGGATCGCGATTTATAAGTCCGCCGGTCTCTTGCGCCGCCTCGTCAATGATTATGAAGCGGAGGTGACCGTTATTATGACGGCCGCCGCCCGACAATTCATGACCCCGCTGATTTTCGAAACCTTCAGCCACAAACCGGTTCTGTCCGATATGTTCGCCGGTCCGAAAATCGAGACTCGCCACGTCGATCTGGCAACCTCCGCCGATCTGATTCTGGTAGCGCCCGCCACGGCCAATATCATCGCCAAAGCCGCGCATGGTATCGCCGACGATCTGCTGAGCACCGTAATTCTGGTAGGTGGCAATAAAACACTTTTTGCCCTGGCGATGAACGACGGCATGTATGCCAATCCGATTACTCAGGAAAATATCAACCGTCTGCGGCAACTCGGTTATGGGATTATTGAACCGGAAGAAGGCCAACTGGCCTGTCAAACTTCCGGACGCGGCCGTCTGGTCGGCGAAAGAGTCATTCTGGCTCATGTTGATCGGCGATTAAATGGTCATAGCTGGTTGAAAGGCAAAAAGGTGATCGTCACAGCCGGTCCAACCCGCGAGTATATCGATCCGATTCGCTTTATTTCGAACCGCTCCAGCGGCAAAATGGGTTACGCGCTGGCGGAAGTAGCTGCGCGTGAAGGCGCTGATGTAATCCTGATCAGCGGACCTTGTGTTTTACCCGAACCGGTGGGAATTAAGACTGTCAGAGTCGAGACCTCAGCCGAGATGCTATCGGCGGTGCTTGCCAATGCAACTACAGCCGATTTTCTGATCATGGCGGCGGCAGTTGAAGATTTATCGCCAACCCAAATGCATACCCAAAAGATTAAAAAAGATAACGGTTTGCGCGAATTACAGCTGAAATACGCTCCGGACATTATCCAGGCTTTCCGGGAAGCTAATCAACAAGCCTGT
>JALOAB010000297.1 GCA_023229045.1 Fidelibacterota bacterium | reverse complement strand
TGTCCCGCGAATACATATACCAGCCGTAACCTTCTTCCATTACCCAGGAATGTTCCCAGTAAACATAATAAAAGTCGGCATTCGCGCCAGTCCATGAGATCGTTACCGGAGTTTCCAGGGCAATAGTATCATGTTCGGAGACTGTCAGAGCTACAATCGTATCCGGAACAGTAATCGATCCGGAGATTTGGCCGATGTCGGTGCTAATTTTTACATTGATCGGATCAAACTTGGGCTCCGGGATACTGTCTTCCCAGATGCGATTATAAGTGGTAAAGTAAATCGAGCCGGGATTATTATTGATATGGGCCGGATCGTCAAATTGCTTATTACATACCTGAATATATTTAAAATCAGGATACGGATCTCCGTATATTTCGCCATAAGCATGAATACTCGGAACATAAACGCGATCCCAGTTAACCCCGCGCCGTCCGGTATAGTAATGGGTAATGTAAACCAGCGCGGACTGCAACCCCGCCTCGTCTTCATCAAACAATTCACAGGAATAAAAACCAATCGCCGCCAAACCGGGCAGGATAAACCCCAACAACCTTTTCATTATTTTACCTCCGGAATATTTTTTACTTTCAACTATATCCACTTTTAAAATAACATTAAATTTTATGGATATTTAAGCGGAATAACTAATTAACAACCAGCACGGGTCGATTACACAAGCTTCCTGGAAATGGTTAAAGTGATATAATACACAAGGTTTGATTTTGATTTACCGTAATATTATAGCGTAATTTCTGTTAATTGAAAAACAAAGGAGTAAAAACATGAAAAAGAAACTACTCTTTCTCATTGCGATTCTATCACTGGTCATAATGACCTGCGATAGTGCTTCGGACGATACTAAAACGGGCGCGCTGGTCATTCAGACCTTCGATGCTCCGTTCACAGGCGACGTCGAACATATTTATCTTGATATTGATTCTGTCAGCATTCATAAGGCCGAAGGTGACGATTCGACAACTGGATGGATCGCAGTCACCGAAGAGGACACCATTATAGACTTTCTGATGCTGGTAAATGGCGAAATGGCTAATCTTGTAAACTCGGAATTAGAAGCAGGACACTATTCACAGATTCGACTCGTTCTGGGAGATAATTCATCGATAGTGGTAGATGGTGTTTCGCATGAACTGAGGGTTCCAAGTGGTTCCGAATCGGGTGTAAAGCTGAATATCAATTTTGCTATTGAAGCCGATGAAATCATTGAACTTTATCTGGACTTCGATGCGGAAAGATCCATTAAAAAATTTCATGCTCAAGATCAATATTCGTTACAACCCACTTTCAGGGTAATCAAGAAAGTGCTTTCAGGCACGATTTCCGGTAAAGTGACAAATTTTGACGATACTGGTCTGGCCAATGCTTCGGTCTATGCCGTTAGCGGTTCGGACTCGATTACTACCCTTACCAACGCCGATGGTTATTACAAGCTAATTTTACTGGCGGGCACCTATGATATTTCAGCCGCGGCAGGCGGATTTGGGGCTGACACATTATACCAGGATGTTATACTGAATGCCGAAGACGAGATCGCCAATAAAAACTTTATCATGGAGTGATAATTCCGTGCGGCAGGCGGTTGTTTTTTAATACTGCCTGCTGTACTTAAAAATTTTTAATATATCTTGATAAAAATACCTGCGTCAGCGCCCGGCACAGGTAGCGTCGGTATTCAGCCGTCGAGCGTTGATCGGTAATCGGTTTAACAGCTCGCTCAATGCAATCCGGAATGGCAGGAATCCTACCCTCACGGAATAATTGTTCGGCTTCATACGCGCGGATGACGGTCGGTCCGACCGAACCGTAAGCCAGCCGAATCTCTCTAGTATCCGGCAGGTAAAAGCCCACGAACGACACCTTCGAAAGTGAAAGCGCTTTGCGCGGGCCGATTTTGCGATACACATATTTATAATTTTGCGGAATGTTTAAGCGAATAGCGGTCAGAAGTTCATCCGGACGAATGCTGGTTTTCTTCGCACCGGTAACGAATTCGCTAACCGGAATTTGTCTGACACCCCGCATCGATTCAAGTGTTAAAATGGCGTCCAGGGCGTAGAAAATCGGCAGGATGTCGGCGGCTGGCGAAGCATTGACGATATTCCCGCCGAAAGTCGCCGTATTGCGGATCGAGGGTGAAGCGATCAACACTATCGCTTCGGTCAGTGGCAACAGGAATTGAGATGCCTTTTCAAGATACTCAGTAAATGTTACACCCGCTCCAATGGTAAGTTCGTTCTTAGAAAACTCCAGCGTTTTGAGTTCGGTAAGATGATCGATCCGGACAAAAGCCTGTAACCGATTGCGATTCGTGCGCGCCTGCACCAGCAGATCGGTTCCACCGGCAATTGGCTGAGCATTTGTCTGATTCAACATTTCGAGTGCCTCGGCTTTTGTTGCCGGATGCAGGAATTTAAGTTTGCTATACCACATAGTTATCGTAATACATAAGGCGTAAGACGTGATGAGTTGGTTGTCATTTTCTGGTTTGTTTTAAGGACGCAATAAGACCGTTTAACATCTGCTTAATAGCAAATATTTTATGAGAATAATCTTCCGATTCCGATAGATAGCCAAGCTTTTTCGAGATGATCAGCAAGGTATCGAGTTCTGAAAGTGAACCAAGCGAAATATACAAAAATTGGATGTATTCATTCTTGTGACCGCGCGTGGCGCCTTCGGCAATATTGGATGGAATTGAAACGACCGCCCGTTTCATCTGCGAAATCAAACCGAAAGCGTCTTCCGGCGGTAAATGACGGGTAAAATTATAAATGTCAACGACCAAGTCAATACTTTGTTTCCAAACATCCAGATCTTTATGACTTCTTGGCGTAGTCATAATCTCATCCTTCTCATCACGCCTTACGTTTCACGATTTTGCACGTCACTCGTCACTCGTTACCCATCACTTTTTCGACCGCCTCAATGATCTTCTTATACCCGGTACAGCGGCAGAGATTGCCTGAAAGGGCTTCCTTGATTTCGGCTTCAGTCGGATGCGGATTTTTCTGTAAGAGCGCATAAGCCGAAACGATAAAACCCGGCGTGCAGAAACCGCATTGCACAGCGCCGG
>JALOAB010000240.1 GCA_023229045.1 Fidelibacterota bacterium | reverse complement strand
TCTTCAATTGCCATATTCTTAAACAAAGATTTTTGGTCGTGTTCGAAGCGCCGGGCGATCATTTCATCGCTGATGGCAATACTCTGGATTAAAGAACGGCGCAACTCGGTCTGCAATAGAAAATTTTCGTAGGTCTTTGTCTTGTGACGAACAACGGGATACTTCTTCTCAAGTCGCATCCGCTCCGCTTCGTTGACTAAAACGCGGTCGCGAATCACATAGTCAAGAGCTGTCTTAAAGCCTTGTCTGATAGCGGCATACGGAATGTAATTCAAATTATAGATGAATTCGCCGATCGTCAGCGGTTTTCCATCGATAATGACCAGGGTTTCATTCCGGTAATTCCAAAAGTTTTCTTCCAAGGCATGGACTTCCGCCGGTGTCAGTTGAGTCTCCAGCATCTGGTCATAGAGACCGGGATCACGCCGGAACAGAGTCGTGAATTTTTGAGCCGTCATCCGCATCATTTCGGTGCGCGCTTCGATCTTCCGCATAGCCATCATTTTGGAGATATATTCGGCGGCCAGTTTATCGCCGATTTTCTTCTCCAGCATATATTTCACCTTGCGGCGATGCAGATCATATTCGGATTGTGATACCAAAGGATTGATGCGGTAATCAACCACTTTCAGCAGATGATAACCAAAGGAAGATTTTATCGGTTCCGATACGGTATTGACTTTCTGACGAAAAGCGACCTCGCCCATATCATATTCTAACTGATCCCAGTAAACCCAACCCAGATCGCCGCCACTGACAGCCAGCAGGCTATCCTTAAAAACCGTCTGCGCCAGGACATTCCACGATTCGCCATTTTGCAATTTTTTAAAACATTCCTGAGCCGCTTCCTTATTTTCGAAGAAAAGGTGTTTCAAGTGCCTTTGCTGGGTAGTAAACAGGTAGGCTTCCTGAAGCTCTTTATCGGAAATCCGGATTTGCGGTTGAATAACCTCCTGATAATGAACATCGCGCAGGCATTTATCACGATAGGCGTCGCTTTTGAACCGGTATTTCTCATCACGATGCAATCCTAGTTTTTGCGCCCGGGTGGCAATCAATTGCTGATTAATCAATTCATTCAGATAATTTTCACGCAACTGCGGCGAATCCAGAACCTCAGGTTTTTTCAACAATTCAAGATAAGCAGTGCGGAATTCATTCAGGGTGATTTTCTGCCGGCCGATTTTAGCCACGACCGGATCCGTTGTCTGGTCGCAACCAATCGATACTAATAACAGACCAAAGATTAGCCATCCGATTCGGAGCGATCTGAAAGAAAACCTGGGCATTACTTCAAAAACTTACTTAATAATTAACATGCGTCCGACTTTTTCACCGATTCCGGGAGCATCGATATGATAAATATAAACGCCATAGGCAATTTCCATATTATCTTTCGAAAGAACGTCCCAGATTTCCGTTCCGTTGGTCATCGTGGACTGATGTTCCAATTTTCGCACCAACGTGCCGTCAACGGCATAGATGCGAATCGTACATTTCATGGGTAAATTGATAAAGTGAATCTCACGTGCGCCCCGCCCACTGGTGTATGGATTGGCCGGTTCCCAGGCCGCCGCAACAACATAGGGATTGGGGACAACCCGGATTTCATCCAGACTCTTTTTGGCAATCGCGGGATCAATTTTTTGACCAACCGTAGTAAATCTGAATTTTGAATTGTGGTTTAGTGGAAAATCGGGATACAGATACAGAGTGTCACCGGCACCCAGGGGCCTGCCGTGATAATTTAAAAATAGCGTATCCTGCACCGCATTATTTAACAGATTCACCGTAATTACCGACGAGCTATCGGGAAGTTTTTCACTGAAGATAATCCGATCCTTGGCCGAAAAATGACCTTTGGGCACCAGCGACGCATCTACCGTCGCATCCACGAAACCAAACGTCACTTCTTCGTCTGTTTGCTGATCGAATATTTTAAAATTGACATCCGTTGCCGGAACCGGGATAGCCGAACCGGTAGTTTTTAAAGTCGGATAGACAGTATGTGACTTACCGACAATCTCATCGTAGAAAACGATGCGGTATTGCCGCGGGTAATCTATACCCGGATTAAATCCTCCCAGATTGAAAGTCGAAAAGATCACATTGTAAGATGAATCATACTGGATATTTTCACTCCACTTGACACCGTCATAGATATTCTGCTCGGGTATATCTATGATTCCGGCTGGAGGATTATAGACGAAGTATTTTATTCCGTCCAAGATAGTAGTCAGAGTGTTGGGATTGTCGTCGTCATCATCATAAAGATTGCGTATTTCAGCCCAGCCGCTACTATCCGACCAGAGATAGTCGATAAACCATACCGTATCTGAGACCGATGACGTAGTCAGGTCTTCCACCACAAATCCGGTCGTGACGGTTGGTAATAATTCATCCGGATCCTGTCCGTCAATAAGTGAATCACAATCGTTATCGCGGTTGTCCATGCTCTGATCGAGAAAGCGAATTTCATATTCATGTCCGTCGTAGATAGAGTCGGGTTCGATAAAACTCACCAGCGCATGCCCGGAGGTCAGAGCTGTGCCCAGCGGCTCCGGTTGAGAGTCAAATTCCGGTTTGATATAACCCAGAGAGGGTCGGTTGGGGATAATGCTGATCACGTTCTCGCCGGTGGTAATATTACCAGCCGCGTCAATCGCAACGTACATATTGGTTTCGGAGGGCATGATATTCTTTTCAATATCCCCCTTGTCATAGGCAGTCACGGCATAATAATAACGCTTGCCGTTCGTTAATCCGGAATCCACAAAACTATGCACCAGACCGGTTTCAGTCCCCAGATTGAATTGTACTCCGGTGCCGAAACTGTTCGGGAAAAAACCGTAAACGCTGTCTATTTTATCGTAAATCGCAATCGGCACGGTGTAATAATTATAGCCATAACCGTCGGTAATATAGCCGGCATCGGTAAAACCCGGATCGGTCGAGCGGTAAATTTTATAGCCTTCGAAGTCAAAAGTCCTTAAGTAGCGGTCATAACTGTATTCGGCGGCGTCGTTCCAGTAAAGAGTAACTTTACCATCGCCCGCCACCGCCTGCAGAGTGGGTTTATCAGGAGCCACTGCAAAATTATAATTTGAATCGTAAATCTTCTGCACGGTTTGTTTATTCCGAACTATATCTTCTTCATCCCATCCATAAATTAGAGCCACTGAAAACCACTCATTCTGCCCGGCTAATAATGGAAAATAACCACAGGAAAATACATAATCGGCATCGACATTGACAAGGGTTGCATCGAAGTAACCGGGTCTGGATACATTCCACATATCGTCGTCATTACTATAGGTCAATGTTCCGTAAACGTAAAAAATGAAACTCGTCAGACCGATCTGATCGGACTCATCCACGTCGGTTTGGTCAATATTGGTTTCACCCGGAAAATCGGCAGTGCCCGGCGTCGGGATGCCGTCTCCTTCTCCGTAATCGCCCGTTCCCGGCTCTCCATCCAGACCGACATCATCAACTCCGGCGTCCCAGTCGCCGTCATTATCAATGCCGTCATCGCGGCGTTCGTCTATCAGTAAATTCGTTAGCCCCGCGCCGGTGAAATAATCGATTGCCAGATAATTGCGATCATTATAGTAAGGATCGCGGATATACAGATAATAGGTCTCTTCGGTCTCCGTCAGTTGCGCCCCGTCGGATTCATCGATAATACCGTTGAGGTTGTCGTCAATGCCGTTACGCGGGATTTCGCCTAATAATTTGCCGGGGAGTTTCGAATATTCTTTACCATTAAATGTAAAAGTAATCCCA
>JALOAB010000239.1 GCA_023229045.1 Fidelibacterota bacterium | reverse complement strand
TGAAATTATCGTTGTCATCCGTAATGGCGGTAAGACGCTCTGCGAGGTGGTTGACAACGGCGAAGGCATGAATCGGGACGATCTGCTGTTGGCTTTCGAACGTTACGCCACCAGCAAGATCGCCACCGTGGATGATTTGCAGAGTATCCGCACTCTCGGGTTCCGCGGCGAAGCCCTGGCGAGCATTGCGGCCGTGGCGGTCGTCAACGCGATCTCGACTCTGCGCGGCGCCGCCGAGGGTCATGAACTGCGTATCGAGGGCGGCATATTCCGCGACATCAAACCTGCCAGTCCCAAACCGGGCACGACGATTTCGGTGCGCAATTTGTTTTACAATATTCCCGCCCGGCGCAAATTCCTGAAAAGCGCCGAGGTCGAGTTTCGTCATATCGTTGATATCATGCAGAAATTTGCGCTTATCCGGCACGATCTACGATTCATTTTTATTCATAATGATAAGGAAATATTCAACCTGTCACCCGGCAGTCTGGCGGAACGCATCGCCAATCTCTTTGCGCCGGAATATGGGCAGAGTCTGTTACCGGTCGAGGCTGACGATCACGATTTAAAAATAACCGGTTATATCGGCAACCTGAATCTGGTGCGCGCCCGGCGCGGCGAGCAATTTTTATTCGTCAATCGCCGTTTTGTCAGCGATCGCCTGATGAATCATGCTATCACCAGCGGTTACGGCAGTCTGCTGGCGCGCAGTGAATTCCCGTTCTATTGCCTGAATCTGGAACTGCCGCCGCCGCAGATTGACGTCAATGTTCATCCGACCAAGATGGAAGTGAAATTTCGCGAACAGGAGCAGGTTTATCAATTTTTGAAGAAAGCGACTGAGGACAGTCTAAAGTCGGTCACCGATGTGATTCCCGATCTGGCGACTTTCGCACCGCGCCATTATTACAGTGCAACTCCGCCGCCAAAAGGCACGCAGATCCATTTTCCGACTTCAACGCCTCCTTCACTCGAGCTACTGAAATTTGATACTTTGGGAAAAAGTGACGTGGCTCCGAAAGCCGAAAATCCATCCTCGCCAATCGCCGCCGGCGACAGCGCCAAGTGGCAGGAGCGCGCCCGCCGATTCGTTGAACAAGGTGAGGAAATTGTCTCCGACGATTTTCGCCCGAGTGTCGCCGTTTATCAGGTGCATAATAAATATTTAATTAGTCAGGTCAAGTCGGGGCTGGTGATTATTGATCAGCATGTCGCCCACGAGCGCATCCTGTTTGAAGAAGCCCTGGCTTCCATGCGAGGTGAGAACTGGAAAGCCCAACAATTGTTGTTTCCGGTGATCGTCGAACTGACCGTAACGGATTATTCGGCTCTGTTGGAAATTTTGCCTTTTCTGGAAAAACTCGGTTTCCGTATCCGGGAATTTGGCAAACAGACTGTCGCCGTGGAAGCCGTGCCAGCCGGACTGCGCTGGGGCAATGAGAATGCCATTATCCGTGAAATCCTGGATCATTACCAGGAATTCGGCACCAAAGACACCAGCATCCAGGATAAAGTCGCCGCCGCCTATGCCTGCAAAGCCGCGATCAAGTCCGGCGATTCGCTGACCCCTGAAGAAATGCAAAACCTGGTCGATCATCTTTTTGCCACCCGCAATCCTTATTTTTGTCCACATGGCCGGCCGATTATCGTCAACCTGTCACTGAAAGAACTCGATAAACGCTTCGAGCGCACCTGATTTTTCGCTATGGAGGTGAAATCGGGCAAACCGGTCATTTTTATCCTCGGCCCGACTGCGGTCGGCAAAACTGCAACGGCCATTGAATTAGCTAAAAATATTGACAGCGAGATTATCTCGATCGACTCGCGGCAGATTTATCGCGGATTGGATATCGGCACAGCGAAGCCGACTCTTCGTCAGCAGACCACCATTGCGCATCATCTTATTGACGTTTTTGACGTAACTGAAACTATCAGCGCCGGCGCTTACCGCGAACTCGCTCTCAAAACCGTAGCGGAAATTCAAGCCCGCCGGAAAAATCCAATCTTTGTCGGAGGTTCCGGGCTGTATGTCAATGCCGTATTGAAAGGAATTTTCAAGGAGAGTACGACCGATCCGCAGATCCGCCGCGCAATCCGACGGGAATTGCAGGAGAAAGGAAGCGTGGCGCTTTATAATCAACTTCTCAAAATCGATCCGGGGGCGGCTCTGAAAATTCATATGAATGATATTAAACGGGTGACGCGCGCGCTGGAGATTTATCGCGTTACCGGACGAGCGCCCAGCCAGCATTTTCAGGAACAAAAAAGTCAGTCGCCGTTTGATTACCGGCTTTTTATCCTGAATGCCGAAAGGGAAGAATTGTACCGGCGGATCAATGAACGGGTCGATCAAATGCTGGCGGATGGATTAGTAGCGGAAGTCCAAAAATTAATCGTAGCCGGTCATCGCGCTGAACTCGAAGCCCTGCGCACTCTCGGCTACCAGGAAGTTTTAGCGTTTCTCGACGGACAGTTCGATTTCGAAACGATGCGGGAGAATATTAAAAAGAACACCCGCCGGTACGCCAAGCGGCAGCTGACCTGGTTCCGCAATCAATATCCGTCTGCGGTTTGGATTGACGTCACCAAATTCGCCGACCCGCCGGCGATTGCCGCGATGATTCAGCAGAATCTCACTTAGTCAACCACTCAGTCGCCTGTTTGATATTTTCGAAGAAGCGCAGTTGGTTGCCGCGGTTGCACTCGCCGATCATCTCGCGAAAACGCTGACTGACGTTCGTAAAATCACCAACGATTGCCGCTGTGATCAGGTAATTCGAAAATTTCTGCAGAATCATACCCGCCAGACCGCTTTTCAGATCGTAAAATTCCGGAGCGAAATTTTCGGCACGGAAAAGAATCAGATTCGTATTGTTTTCGCCCGCCAAGCCGATCAGGTCCAGAATATCGCGTTCGTTTTGTATCATTAAAACATACGGTTGGCAAAAAATGTACTGCCTGTAATGAGCTTCCTGTAATCTGACGCCTTTCACCTTATTTTCACTTGAACGATCCGTTTGGATTATCAATCAATGACCACTAATGACTATAAATGACGTCCCGCTTCGAAACAAATGACTATGAATAACCATCGTATGACGACTTTTGATGGTCATTTCCACAGCACTTCGACCTGGCGATAGAGGCATTCGACATCGATTGGCGTAATACCCAGCACTTCGCCGTCGGGAGTCAGAATTTTGGGCGTGTCCGTAATTATTTTCACTTTCTGAGCTTGATAGGTTTCGACTTCTTCCATGTGAACGTGTTCACCGGTAAAAATTTTTGGGAAACATTTGAGTAATTTTCTCCTGGACAGACCTTTCAGAATCGTCACGTCCAATCGTCCGTCGTCGATTTCGGCTGTGGGCGCCATCAGGAAATTGGCGGTATAGCGCGTATTGGAAATCTCGATGAAAATGCAATCGTGCTCGAGTATTTGACCGTCAATTTCCAGTCGGGCTCCAAAAGTATGCAGGAACAGCGTCTGGTGAAAAACTCCAATCGTATAGGCAAGGTTGCCAATCGCCTTGATCTTATGCGCGGTGGCGGTCACATCCGAGACGAAACCCAATCCGAGAATATTCAGAAAATAATAGGTCTGACCATGGGTGAGAAATTTTCCAACATCGACTTGGCGCGGCTTATTCAGGCTAATTATATTAATGGCTTCCTTCCAGTGATTCGAATCCAGATCGAGATCGCGGGCAAAAGCATTGCCGGTACCGACCGGTAAAACTCCAATCGGAATCCGACGGGTGGATTGATTCTGGAAGTAACCGTTAATGACT
>JALOAB010000238.1 GCA_023229045.1 Fidelibacterota bacterium | reverse complement strand
CAAAATCCCACTTTCAATTTCTCCAATTACTTTTTGTTTGAATGCACTACTGTAACGGTAACTTGTCCTGGTTGACATTACTCTTTTCTCCTCTTTTTTTGTCAACCTATTTCAGGACGTGACACATTATTGTGTGATTAGTTTATCCTCTCTGTTTTTCGAGTCCTTTGCCCATCCACTTTTTCGCTAATAAAAGAGCGATTGGGCTAATAATCGCAATAAAGCCATAAATCAGCCACATCACTTCAGTATTCGTTTGCTCCGGTGATACTCCTTCCGGGCAAAATTTCATCAGGAACCAACCCGAATAGAGCGAAGTGATGACTTTGGTCAGAAACCACGGAAACTGCCCGATTCCCATATAGATGCCGGTCATGTTTTTCGGTGCAATTTCAGCCACCCACTGTAGAAAACGAGGTTGCCACATAGCCTCGCCGATCGTCATGATGATTAAATAACCAAACACCGAATATAAATTTGGTCCGGTTGCCAATAGAAAGGTTGGTAATGCCATGACGGTCGTACCGAGAATCATCATTTTATAGGTGTCTTTTTTAGCCGTCAGAGCCGCCACCATCGGAGCCAGGATGAAAATCAGAATCGGATTGAAATTCACGAAGAATTCAAAATTACTGGAGACAACTCCCGTGAACGCCCGCGCGAAATACATCGGTAAAGTCAACCAATTATGCGCAAAAAGGGTCTGAACCGGAATCAACATGAAAATAAAAAACATAAACCGACCATCTCTGATCGGGAAATTCTTCAGATAATAAATTAGCTTTTCCTTGGTGGTTTGGGATTCATTTGAGTCCGACTTCTCTTCCTCAATCTTCTCCCGCCCTTCTCTGGCATTTGCTACTGCCATAGCAATGGTTTTTTTCGATAATATGAATGCCACGACCAAAATCCCAGCCACTGTTAATGCCACATAAACCCAGTAAACTCCAACAATTCCGTAAGATCTCCGCACCGGCGGAGAAATCAATCCGGGTAAAAATCCGCCCAGGTTCATGATTGCATACAACATGGCATATCCCATAGCCGAAGTTTTTTTATTCGTGAATTGTTTGACTGCGGCATAGCAGGCCGGCTGGTAAATTCCATATCCCAGAACAATCCCTAAAATCCCCAGCATGGCGATGATATGCGCGCTTCGCCAAAGGCCAGGAGCGCCGGATTGAGGCGCAAGTGTCAGAAAAATTCTTCCAACAAGCATTGCTGAAAGCGAAACCAACAGAGCCTTGCGGACGCCAACCCAATCGACCGTGGCGCCCAGAAGTAACATTGCTAAAGTTATCCCAGCTGTCTGAATTCCGACCATTCGTCCGGCATCGATATCATTCAGCCCGAGTCTGTTAAAATACATCGCCAAAAGACCCAGCACGCCAAAATAGGTCAGGCCTTCCAGTAAATATGAGAGATTAATGCCCCAGAGCGCCCGCGGGGCTTTGAACAGATTAATGAACGGATCTACGATTTCCCGTAAGGGGTTCTGAACCGGTTGATTCTCTTCCATCTCAGCTTCCTTATTTTTTATCTACTGTAACTCAATGATTGAATCTAAAAAATGTTCGCTAATCATACCAATAAAAAAATAGTTAATTGGATATCAATGAACCTCAAACTGATTGTATCCACGTTGGAAATAGCTTATAATACACCTGTCATGTAGAAAACTAACATATATACGGGAATCAAGATTAAATGAAAAATAAAAACATAGAAGAGCCCGATATAGAGATTATGCTTCAAACCCTGCGCTATGCCGCCCGGCAAATTGTGTCTGATCTGGATCCGGAAATCCTGGCCTATCACGCGCTCGAAATGGTTGCCGATTTCAGCCATAGCAACTACCTCTCATTAATCTTGATCAATGAAAACACCAATTCCATATACATTACCGCTAATCTAAAAAACGGTGAATTCTCGGCTCCTAAGACCGATGTCACCTGGATACCGATCTTAAAAAAGGTCTATGATTCGAAGAAAATCTGCACTCGCGAAGTTGACCGCGATGAATATTGCCTTTTCCTCGATATGGAAATTCCCTATAATAAAGCACAAATTTATTGTCTGCCTCTGATCGGGACGAATAATAAAGTGGGCGGTTTTATCGTACTGCTCGTCCAAAATCAGATTCCCTTGACACGCATCCAGGAAGAGATTCTGGCGGTTTTAACGACTATGATCGCTACTACGATCGAAAATGTTAATCTTTTCCAGATGGCAACTACAGACAGTCTGACCGGTCTGTATGTAAGGCGTTATTTCGATATTCGTTTGCAGGAGGAAATTGCCCGTCTCAGCCGAACGGAAAGCAGTCTGGCGCTGGTGATGACAGATATCGATCATTTTAAGAAAATTAACGATAATTACGGTCATCAGCAGGGTGACGTGATCTTGCAGGAATTAGCAAAAATCTTCCGCAATATCATTCGTAAAGACCTGGATATTCCCTGCCGCTATGGCGGCGAGGAATTTGTCGTCATTCTGCCTTCAACCAAACTCGAAGGTGCTATCGTATTTGCCGAACGACTCAGGATCCAATGCGAAAATTATTTATTTCCGTATGAAAAGAATCCCCTGCATGTCACTCTCAGCGGCGGTGTGGTCTCCATCGATAGCGGTTCTAATTTAACCAAAGATGATTTGGTAAAAGCCGTCGATCAAAGACTTTACGAGGCCAAGGCGAACGGGCGGAATTGCATCAAATACTGACGGGATAATGCGACGATCAATTCGCAGTTCTAAAAATTGAACAGCAAATCAGCCTGCACTATTTGTTCGGTTTTGGTCGTACCGTGCAGGTTGCTACCGTGGTAGTAATTCAATCCGAATGTAACATTTTTCCTCAGACCATACTGGAAGGCTAATTTACTGCCTTTGATATCCGTCTGACCGCTATAGGTATCGGAATCAGGCAGAAAGTCCAGCCAGGCGTCTTTCTCCAGGCGGCGATACAGATATTTCACTTGCCACTGACCTTTTTCCCTGACATTTTTCGTGCCGAATGTCAAACCTAATACCACACCGTTGTTGACTGTATCAGATTCAGCCTGTACATTTTGATTCAATTCAAAACAGAAGCCTATGTAAGGAAATATTTTTTCGTAAACGCCAACTTCAGCGGACAGGCTGACATTGTTATAGCCAACCGTCAGGTAATTCACACCGCCAGCAGTATAATGGGAATTCGTCCACTCAGCATGGTCAAAACTCATGTCTTTAGTCTGATTAAAATGATAATAAGTAGCGGCAATCTTCAGATGATACTGGTTTTCTTTATGCAGGCTTAGTCCGGGTTGAATCAGTACCAGATATGGATTATCATCGATAATATTTTTAACTGCGCCTTTTTCATCCAGAACATAAAGACCGGTATTCAGAAATAAATTCTGATGATTAAACATTGCGGCAAGTCCTTCAACTGTGATATCAGTATCCCACATATAATCGGTCGGTTTCCAGAATCCGAGATTGCTGTAAAATTTTCCCATAAAAAGCTTCGCGTATTTTGGGAATGCATAACTTCCATAGGCATGATTCAGCATGATCGTTTTGGTATCGAAAGAGTTTTCCAGGGTTTGGTTGGCGCCGCGCGGGTCATCTGTGCCAGTAGCCAAACCGAAGCCGACGTTAACTCCCGGAGCTATGGAAGTTTCCGCATTTAAACGCAAGCGAATCCGCTGGCGCACTCGGGCAACGTTATCGGAGTCAAATTTTTTCCAATCATTGCGATAGCGGAAATCACCTTTGATCTTCAGGTTTTGTTTCCATTGGGGCTGGTCGCCTGTTTCCTTCTCATTCAAT
>JALOAB010000237.1 GCA_023229045.1 Fidelibacterota bacterium | reverse complement strand
CGGCGATTGGCATGATCCAGGTAGCCTATATGATTTCAATAAAACGGCTCAGCTTATTATTCGCAATATTGTACGGAATCTTCTTGTTCAAAGAACAAAACCTGCGCGAACGCCTGATCGGGGGAATCATTATCATTGCCGGCGCAACCTGCATCGCTTTTGCATAATTGTTTAGTCGCGGATTGACGCTGATAAGAATGGATACTTGTGTCAAACACCCGAATTCTCCGACGGGAGTCTCTAACGGGAAATTCGGTTGTTTTAATTATAATGTAAAATTTGCGATCCGGCGACCGGTAATAACTTCCAGACCGTCATCGCGAGCCCGTTCGATAAAACCGTGGTGCGGACGGTGCGACATGAAGATAAAACCCTTGGCTTTTAACAATTTAACAGTTTCATTAACTGCCTGGAGTTCGATAAACGATTCGCGGGTGATGGGATAAGAGAAACATTGAAAAATGTAAAAGTTACATCCTTTCATCATACCAATATCGATCATCGATTCAAAGCGCTTACGCTCGGCGACGCTTTCGCGGTCGAGGCGTACATTCAGCCGCACATCGTCATACTGACTGCGATGGACTCGTAGAAAAACCAGTTCACGCAACCAGCCACCGTTGAATAAGTAACTTCCGCCGTCTTCGGGAATGTCGATCGTTTTCGTATTTTCGCCCGAACCGAAACGGAAACGCATACTTTTCTGTTCGGGATCATAATTAATGACAAAACGCAGGCGCTGATCCTCGATTTTCCAATGAACAGCCGCTTTTACATCGCCCATATTATTCCATTCATCGCGATGAGCATCGATAAACGGAACGGTCCGCTCGAGATTATTGCCGATGAAAAAAGACAGGGCACTGCGTTTGCCGATTTCGGGATCGAACCGCGTACCGGACTCCATCTTTATCCCGTGCAGAGCAATATATTCATTCACCGTCAGGTTAAATTGAAATGTTTTGGCATCTCCGGTTTTGACATCGACAATTCGCAAATGATCAGGATCAATCAGAACGACTTCCTTGCCGGCGTTTTTAAATATTTCGGCGGCCAGAAAGGCATGCAGACGCGAGCCGCCGGAAATGTTTAGAACGGTTTTATGTTCAGGGTAATCCTTCAGTATTTTTTCACACTGTTCGATGAATTCAGGAATATCATTTTGATGGATTTCACGGCTTTCAAATGAAGCGCTGAGTTGTCCGCTCAGTGAAGATTCGATAGTTGAAACGACCTGTTTCTGATTCGGAGTGCGCAACCAGACGATAGCATCCGGTTTCTTTAAAATCGCACTCAAGTATCCGATCATCGGTAAATCATTTACCAGACATACTTCCAACTGTGCCATGCTCAACTCCCATGTTCATCAAACCGCATCCGTAAAAATTACTTTTTGAATTTAATAATTAATTTGAGTTTTGCAATAAGTGATTTATTTGAAAGGTGATAGCGCTTACTGGATCAATCCGATGAGGATTATCAAAGCGGCAGAAGATTTTATGAGTTATGACTTAGTTAAATGTTAAATCGTTCTCCGCGATCAGCATTTCGGCCAGGATCTCTTGCACACAGGAGCGCGGTTTGGATTGACTGCCGGCCTGCCGGTAATGAAACTCTTTGCCTTCATAGTTACGCATGACTACTTCTTCGTCGGTAATGGATTTAACATACTCCGGCAGAAGCGGAATCTTGCCGCCGCCACCAGGCGCATCGATTACGAAATGGGGCACAGCCAAACCGGAAGTCCAGCCGCGCAGAGCTTTGATAATTTCGAGACCTTTTTCGACCCGGGTGCGGAAATGCTCCGTTCCAAAGACCATATCGGCCTGGTAGATATAATAAGGTCGTACGCGCGCCTGTAGCAGTTTCTGCATCAGTAATTTCATGACTGCGGGATCGTCGTTAACGCCTTTTAAGAGCACCGTCTGGTTGCCCAGCGGAATACCGGCATCCGCCAGACGACCGAGGGCTTTGTACGCTTCGGGGGTCAATTCATCGGGATGGTTGAAATGAACGTTGATATACAAGGGATGATATTTCTTCAGCATACGGACTAATTTAGTCGTCACGCGCTGGGGTAAAAAACAGGGAACGCGCGAGCCGATCCGCAGAATCTGAATATGAGGAATTTTGCGCAGGCTGGAGAGAACGAGCTCAATCTGTTTGTCGCTCAGCATTAATGGATCGCCACCGGAGATGATGACGTCGCGAATCTCGGGGTGGACTGAAATATAATTGATACCCTGGCGAATGAATTTCAGACTGATCTTCTGCGAATCACCAACCTTGCGTTTGCGGGTGCAGAATCGGCAGTAAGAGGCACATTCCGGCGAAACCAAGAACAGACAGCGATCGGGGTAACGATGCACGATACTTGGCACCGGTGAATCGGCTTCCTCGCTGAGCGGATCGGATTCCAGGTCGCAATCCTTCAGCTCCGCCTGGTCGGGAATGACCTGCTTATAGATCGGATCGCCCTTCTTCTTAATCAATGACAAATAATACGGATTGACCTTGATCCGGAATACTTTATCGAGACCGGCCAGTTCATCTTTTGGCAAATCCAGCGCCTTCGAGATCTGGTCAACCGTCGTCAGGCTTTTTTGCATTAATTTGCGCCATTTTTCCATGACTTATTTATTCTCCTCCTTAAAGTATTTAACAAATATCACCCGATCATCACCCGGGCGATAAAAATCTTTGATCTGCGCCGCAACCGTGTAACCGTTTTTCAAATAGAAATTACGGGTTGGCAAGTATTTTTCCCGTGAAGAAGTTTCAATAACTATTAAATAACCGCAACGGGCGTGCACCTCTGTCTCGACATGATTCAATAACTCTTTTCCAATACCTTTTCCCTGCACATGCGGAGCGACTGCAATCCAGTAAAGATCGTAAGTGCCGGCAGTCGCCGGAGTAGGCCCAAAACAAACATAGCCCATCACCTGAGAATTATCAACCGCGACACGGATGATATAATCGGTTTGGTTTGGTTTATTCAGGGCGGTATCGATCAATTCAAGCGCCACATCGATTTCAGCTTTTATAAACATATCGGTGTCGTTAAGAATTTTAACAAGGTCAGCCCGATCGGAAGATTGCAATGCACGAATCGTTATCATGTTTTCCGCCTGGCGAGAGCCTCTTTGACAAGAAAATCGACAAAAGATTCATAACTGACACCGGCCGCTTTCAGGGCGCGAATGAATCCGGAATCCGGCGAAATGTCCGGATTAGGATTATATTCTAGCACAAATAAATTACCCGTTTCGTCCATGCGAATATCGACCCGCCCGTAATCCCGTCCGTGCAGAGCCTGGTATACTGCCAGACTCAAACCAGCCAGCTCGTCAGCGAGTTCCGGAGTGACCTGCGCCGGACAAACCGGGGGAGTCATTTTATAAATGGGATGTTCACTGAGCCATTTGGCTTCATAACTGGTAATCGGGAAGTATTCTTCGCTGACCTGCTCGAAACTGATCTCAGAGGGCGGCAAGACCTGCGGTTCGCGATTGCCGAGAACGCTGATATTGAATTCGCGACCTGAAATAAATTTTTCAACTAAAATCGGTTGCTTGTACTTATCCAGCAGTTTTCCAACGATATTTTGTAATTCATTATCATTTTTAATAACCGAATTTTGTGTAATGCCAACACTACCGTCTTCATGCGACGGTTTGGCGATCAATGGATAAGGTAGCTCACCGCTGAGTGGAATCGTATCATAAACACAGAAATCGGGAGTTGGAATGCCAGCCGCCTGGAATAGATTTTTCGACAACACTTTATTCTGCGCCAGACCGAGTGTCAGCGGTTGATTGCCCGTATATG
>JALOAB010000015.1 GCA_023229045.1 Fidelibacterota bacterium | reverse complement strand
TGGCGACCAGGGCTGAATCAATCCCGCCGCTCAATCCGATAAGGGCTGTGCGACCGCCGGTCTTGTGAAAATAATCATGCACACCCAATACCAGCGCTTGAAAAATGCTGGCTTCGCGTTGAATTTCCGGCCAGGACATTCCGGCGCCGCGTCCGGTTGCCAGATCCAGATCGAATGCGGTAAGGGTTTCTTTGAACTCTTCGCCCCAGCCGATCATTGTTCCATGGGCATCCAGCGCAAAGGAATTGCCGTCGAATACCAGTTCATCGCGCCCGCCAATCAGATTGACCAGAATAAATGGTCGGCCTAGCTGTTTCACTTTTTCGAGAACTAATTGTCTGCGCCGGTCACGCTTGTCATATTCATATGGAGAAGCCGAAATATTGACGATCAGTTCGGCGCCGCTTTTTACCAATTGTTCGCTGACCTTAATATTATGGTTGGTGTCCCATAGGTCTTCACAGATTTCGACGCCCAATCGAGTGGCTCGTCCGCCGATTTCAATATCGATCGGCTGATTCTGACTGGCTGGCATGAAATAACGGCGTTCGTCGAAAACGTCATAATTCGGCAACAGCGATTTATATCTTTTCGCAACTAGTTGACCGGCTTTGATGACCGCGGCGGCGTTGAACAATTTGCCGTTTTCGACGTCGACAAAGCCAAGCACCACGACCATCGAACTTACGCTGGCTTCGATGATTTTATTAAGGCAGGATAAATTTCCGTCGACGAAGGGTTTGTCTAGCAATAAATCCTGAGGTGAATAGCCGGTGATTGCCAGTTCCGGAAAAATCAGCAGATCGATCTTTTGCCGTTCGGCATCCTGGATAAAGGCCTTTATCTTGGCGGTGTTGCCGTCCAGCGCGCCTAGGATCGGATTGATCTGAGCCAGACCGATTTTAATTGTTTGCCTCAAAAGGTGATCTCGAAGTTTTTATATCCGATGAAACCGGGAAGTTTATTGACAATTGCCTCGGTGACGTGACTTAGCGGCGGACCGGCTTTGAGTTCGCTGATGAAAGCATTGATCATACTTTCGTCGCCTTCGACTTCGCAATAAACATTTCCGTCCGGCAGGTTTTTGACATAGCCGGTCAGGTCGTGGCGCATAGCGGTACGGCGCACGTACCAGCGGAATCCGACTCCCTGAACCACCCCCTTGACAATAATTTCAGCGCGAGTAGTCATATCATTATTCTCTAAAAGTAAATTTAATGGCTTCCTGGGGAGAATCAAATTGCCGCAGTTCGGTGATCTCAGGCCAGGAATTCAATCCGCAAACCGGTTTATTCAACTGCAGGCAATAGGCAATTTCAGACAGAGTACCGTATTTCCCGCCGATCGCGATAGCGGCGTCGCAAGCCCGGGCGATTATGGCATTGCGGGCTACGCCGATCCCGGTTGGGAGTACGATTTTGACCCATGGATTGGCATCGTTTTTATCTGCTCCAGGCAAGATGCCAATAGTCAGTCCACCGGCTTCGACCGCGCCTTTGCAGGCGGCTTCCATTACGCCGGTGCGTCCGCCGCAGAGCAAAACCGCATCACGTTCGGCGATGGCGTGTCCGACGGCGTAGGCTATTTCATAAGTTTGTTCGTCACATTCGCGACCGCCCAAAACAGCGATGATTTTTGGTTTTGAGTTCATTAAGGTCTAAGGCGATAAATGGTGCGTGGAAATGGTATCGTTTCCCTAATATGTGGCACGCCGGCGATCCAAGTCACTAATCTTTCCAGACCGACCCCGAAGCCGCTATGCGGCACCGAGCCGTATTTCCGCAGATCGAGAAACCACTGATATTCTGCGAGCGGCATTTTTTCGCCAATCATACGCTGAAGCAGTAAATCGTAGTCGTCTTCTCTTTGTGAACCGCCGATGATCTCGCCGTAACCCTCCGGCGCAATCAGATCGTCACCGAGAACGATGTCAGGATTTTGCGGGTCGCGTTTCATGTAAAAAGCCTTAATCTCTTTCGGCCATTTTTCGATGAAGATGGGTACATCCGAGCTTTCGGTCAGCAGGGACTCATCCTGTGCGCCGAGGTCTTCCGTTTCAGTCATAGACGAACCTTTACTACGCAAATATTCCACCGCCTCCCGATGAGTCATTATTTTGAACGGCGCGTCGGCTTTTTCCAATTGCTCGACATTTCTTTCCAGAATCTCGAGTTCGGCTTTGCATTCGGTCAAAGCCTTGCGGATCACAAAGCGGATCAATCCTTCCTGAATGCGCATATTTTCTTCGTGTTCGACGAAGGCGGCCTCGGCGTCCATCATCCAGAATTCAGTAAGGTGCTTGCGGGTTTTAGATTTTTCCGCCCGGAAGACCGGACCGAAGTCGTACACCCGCCCCAGACTCATAATGCCGGTTTCCAGGTAAAGCTGACCGGATTGAGAAAGGTAAGCCTTGCCGAGGTCGAAATAGGGCACTTCGAAAAGAGTCGTCGTGCCTTCGCAAGCGTTGGGCGTCAGGATCGGCGAATCGAAGCGAATGAAATTGTTTTCGTTCAGGTATTGGGTAATGGCATAATAGACGGTGTGGCGAATGCGCAGAAGCGCCCACTGTTTGCGGGAGCGGAGCCAGAGATGGCGATTGTCCATCAAAAATTCAGCGCCGTGTTCTTTGAGTGCGATAGGATAATCCTTGGCGACCTGATAGACGTGGAGTTCCTTGATAATAATCTCATAACCACCCGGGGCGCGTTTATCTTCATGAATCAAACCGCTAATCCTGATCGCCGATTCCTGGGTCAAATTATCCTTCTGGTTGAAAACCTCTTCCGTAACGTCATTGCGGGAGACAATGCCCTGGATCAGGCCGGTGCCGTCGCGCAAGAGCAGAAACCAGATTTTTCCGCTTGAGCGCAGGTTGTAAACCCAACCTCTCAGGCTAACTTCCTGACCGTTATAGCTCTGAACGTCTTTAACTAAAACCGATTGCATGCATTCCTCTTTCAAATCCTGTCAAGTTTAACATTATTTCGTCCGCGCCTGGTTAAAATTTACTCACCAGTCCGCCAGTATTGTATTCATTATATCTTCAGTGATCTGGCTAAGCGCTTCACCCAGGGCGTTTTCGCGCGTACTTGAGGTAGCCCCGGTGGGATCGTATTCACTATAGCCGATGAATTGCTTTTTGAATACCGAACGGTTGTTGACTTTATCGTACCATTCGAGTTCGATTTTAATCGTTACGCGATATTCGGTGACGGCTTCGCCGGTGCTGGCGCTTTCGGTATAAACCAGCGGTTTGTCGTCAATACTGAGGATGGTTCCGTATAAAACCGAGTGCGCGCCCTCTTCCTCGACCAGCTTCAATAGGTTTTCCTTGATGAACCCGAGGCGTATTTTATCGGTGACTATTTGCTGGATGTCAAATTCAGCCGTGCGATCCTCGAAAATCGGGATGGCGATGTTCTTGATATCCGGTGGAAGGGTGCCTTTAAAAGAATACAGCCAGCAGGCATTAATTCCTAAACAAAGAAGAATGACGGGAAAAAGGTTTACGAAAGAACTTAAATGAATTAATCGTCTCATCGTTTACTTTGATTCCTCCAGGCCGTATTCGTTGATTTTGCGATAGAGGGTGCGTTCGCTGATCCGGAGGGCATTGGCGGCCTGGCGCTTGCGGTTATTGAATTTTTTCAAGGTACGCTGGATCAATTCCTTTTCGACTTCTGCAAGGGTGACTTTGCCCAGCATTTCCGGGTTGATTAGGTCATTACTGATAATTTCAGGGCTTTCCTGTTCTTCGTATTCCTTTTCTTCAATTTGAGAATGAGGCAGACGATTCTGGATTTCCATTTCACGCCGGGTTTCATATTTAAGCGGGAGTGGATTTGAAGCCATGACATCGTGAATTTCACGCAGTTCCTGTCTCAGCATCATGATCTGCTGAAGAATCAGCTCGCGCTCAGCCTGGTCGACGCTTTTAGTGATTCGCATTGGCAGGTGCGGCGAGGAGATGGACCGACGTTCGCCCAGCAGGCGTTTTTCGATCATACTGCTGGTAATCACCTCGCCTTTTTGCAGGACGATCATGCTCTCGACGAAGTTTTTCAGTTCGCGGGTATTGCCAGGCCAGGAATATTCACGCAGAAGATGTATGGCCGTAGGAGAAAAACCCTTGAAAACAATGTCATTCCGATTGGCAAATTCGAGGGCGAATTTCTCGACCATCAACGGAATATCTTCCGGATGTTTGCGCAAGGGGGGCAGATTTAAGGTGATGGTTTTGATGCGGTAATAGAGGTCTTTGCGAAAATTTTCTCTTTCAATTTCAACAGCCAGGTCTTTATTGGTTGCGGCTAATACCCGCACATCGACGCGACGGACTTCCGAGCCGCCGACCGGCAGAAACTCACCGAGTTCCAGGACGCGCAGGAGTTTAACCTGAGTTTCGGGTGGCATTTCACCGATTTCATCGAGGAAAATCGTACCGTGATTGGCAGTCTCGAAATAGCCTTTGCGATCGTCAACCGCACCGGTGAAAGAACCCTTGATATGGCCGAAAAGCTCACTTTCCAGAATTCCGGCCGGAATCGCCCCGCAATTCACCTTAACGAAAGGCTGGTGTTTGCGCAGGCTGTGGCGGTAAATGGCGTTGGCGATAACCTCTTTACCGGTGCCGCTCTCGCCGCAAATCAGGATGGTAATGTCGGTGCGGGCGACCTGGTCAATAGTTTCGACGATTTCCTTGATCCGGTCGGATTCACCCAGAATGCCGAAACTTTGCTGTAATTTGTCAATACGTTCACTGTCCATTGTCATTCTCCCACCTTACATATCCCCAGGTGAAAATTTCTGGCGCATTAATCCTTTTTGGCCAATATCGCGGCGATAGTAGGCGCCGGCGAAAGAGATCTGCGCAACCTGTTCATAGGCTTTGGTAATCGCCTGACGCAGATCGTCGGCCAGGGCGGTGACTGCCAGAACCCGTCCGCCGCTGGTTTTAAATTGCATGTCAGTGCGGGTTGTTCCCGCCTGAAAGACGACCGTATCGGAATTTTCAGTATAATCTTCCAGACCGCTGATCACTTTACCCTTTTCATAGGCGTCGGGATAACCGGCGGATGCCATGACCACGCAGACCGCCGTTTTTCGGGATAATTTCAGGTCGGATTGGTTAAGCCGGCCAGCCGCCGCTCCAAGCAGGAGAGTGCTCATATCCGATTCAATCAGTGGTAAAACCACCTGCGTTTCGGGATCGCCAAAGCGGGCGTTGAATTCCACGACTGACGGTTCACCGCCGTCGATCATTAAGCCGCAGTACAGCGTTCCGGTGTAAGGAATTCCTTCCTTGCTCAAACCGTTTAAAGTTGGAATGATAATCTTATTTTCAATATTTTGCATGACCTCTGCGGTGCCAAGCGGCGCCGGAGCATAAGCGCCCATGCCGCCGGTATTGGGACCGGTGTCGTTATCGCCAATGCGTTTGTGATCCTGAGCCGGGGGTAGAATAACATATCGTTCGCCGTCGGTAATGACAAAAACCGAGAGTTCTTCGCCAAAAAGGAAATCCTCTAGAACCACCTTTTCGCCGGCTTCGCCGAATCGGCGCTCTTCCCAGATTGCTTGCGCGGCTTGTTGCAGGTCCTGCTGATTGCGGATGATCAAAGCCCCCTTGCCCGCCGCCAGACCATCGACTTTAATGACGAATGGAAAGGCTTTATTGTTGGTCGCTGATTCCATCGAGACGCGCGAATCGCAAATCCGGAAGGCGGCAGTCGGGATTTGATGGCGACTCATAAACTGCTTGGCGAAGACTTTACTGCTTTCGAGACGCGCGGCCGCCGCGGTCGGCCCGAAAATTTTCAAGCCATGCTCGCGAAACAGATCGACGATCCCTAGCGCAAGGGGAATTTCAGGCCCTACAACTGTCAGGTCAACAGCTTCGTTCCGGGCGAAATCCAGCAAACCGTTCAGATCATTATCCTTGAGTGGAACATTTTCTGCCAAAAGGTCAGTCCCGGCGTTGCCCGGAGCGCAGTAGATTTTAATTACCTTTGGCGACTGTGCCAGTTTCCAAACCAATGCGTGTTCGCGCCCACCGCTCCCGACGATAAGTATCTTCATTTAGTGCGCCTTATCATTTTATTCTACCAGTCTCAAACCAATCACTTTAAAGTCAGTCAAAATGGCGTATGAATCTACCGCGTTTTCATTCTCGAAACAAGAAAAAGGTGAAGGCAACCGGTTTTATTAATTTGTTGGAATCACTGGATACTTGCGTCGTCAATCAAAATAACTTTTATCTAATTGCCTAAAGATTTATATTTAAACTCGAAGATTTAAAACCGAAAGAAGAGCATAGAGTATTTCAATAATTTCCAGCAATAATTCAATAAACAGTCTGAAATTGCGTTTATCAAATTCAATTGATGAACTGCAAGCCGTGAATAACGAGCTGGAACAGTTCGGCGAAAGCCAGGATCTGGCGCCCGATCTGATGTTTAATCTGAATCTGGTATTGGAAGAAGTTCTTACCAATATCATCTTTTACGGCTATGACGATTCGGCTACTCACGTCATTGAATTGAACATTAACCTTAAAAGTGAGATAATCGAGATCGAGATCATTGACGATGGCAAACCTTTCAATCCGCTGGAGCGACCGGATCCGAATGTCAACAAATCACTCGATGAGCGGCAGATCGGCGGTCTGGGCATTTTTCTCGTTAAAAAAATCATGGATAAAGCCGAATATTTTCGCCGGGAAAACAAGAACATTTTAAATCTGCAAAAAAATATAAATACTAAATCGTAAGGAGTTATTTAAATGGAAATCGCCACTAACAGAAGTAAAGATGTCCTGATCGTCGCAGTCAGCGGGCGATTGGATACCGTCACAGCGCCGGAATTTGAAAAAAAGATTCTGGAGCTGGTCACACCCGAAAACTTGAAAATTATCCTGAACTGCGCCGATTTGAGCTATATTTCCAGTTCCGGCCTGAGGGTCATCTTGATGACTTTAAAAAAGGTCAAAGCCAACAACGGCAAATTGGTTATCTGCGGTCTGCAGGAAAGTATTAAAGAAGTATTCAATATCTGCGGTTTTACTTCACTCCTGACAATTTCTGAAAATTGCGAGAGTGCGCTAAGTTCTTTCTAATCCGAAAAAAGTACAAGCCGGATACCGATAGCCAGCGCTTCGGAATACTCCCGGGAAAATTTTCATGTTAGAAATCGAACAGCAACGTAATGCAGGACTGCTGATATTACGGATCGACGGACGAATCGATAGTCTGACGGCTCAGACGGTTCAGCAATGTCTGGAGAATTTGATCGAAGCCGGCGAGCGCCAGATCGTGGTCGATTTCAGCCGGATCAGTTACATCAGCAGTGCCGGATTGCGCGTCTTATTGCTTTTTCAGAAACAGTTGAAAAAAGTGGAAGGCGAAATCGCCCTCGCCAACCTCAGCCCGTCTGTTATGGATATATTCCGCATGAGTGGATTTAGCAGTGTTTTCCGCATTCTAAATTCACTGGAAGAAATTCCGACTCTGCAAAGCTCACCCAAAGATAACGCCGCGATCGCGAACCTTGAAATAGAGGGCGTCAATTTCGAAAGTATCTCCACCGGCGCGAAACCCGGACGCCTGAATCTGATCGGTTCTCAGCAGAAAATGGCGCCGGCGGAATATGGACCGGCGGATATAATTTCCGTCAGAGCCGGCGATTTGCAATATGGATTAGGATTTGCGGCTCTTGGCGATGATTACGAGAGTGTCAAAAACCTTTTTGGTGAAGCGCTGATAGTAAACGGTAGTCTGTTTTATTATCCGGCTGTGAAAAGACCGGCTGTAGATTACATGCTGGTCTCGGAAGCCAATTCGAATATCGAGTATAAATTTTTCTTTGGATTTAATATCACGGGCCAATTCAGCAAGATTCTGGCTTTTGAATGCCAGGATGGATTTATCGATCTGAAAAAACTGGCGGTCGCGATCAATGAGATGAATCCGGCTAAGGCGAGCGGAGTGGTATTAATTGCGGAAAGCAAGGGTCTGCTGGGAATGTTCCTGAAGAGATCACCCATTATTGAGAATAAACCGGCGAATGGTCAGAGCATTTACAGTTCCGAAAATTTTGCGGAATGGATGGATTTTCCGGTTGAGCCCACCGATATTAACCGAGCGGTAATAGCTTGCGGCTTGGCGATTCGGGACAAAGCCGCGGTGCCGCCGGACGTCGCTCGCTTATTGCCGGATCAATCGGCAATCCACCTCCACGCGGCGGTTTTCGAAAAAGGTCCGCTGAATAAGAAAGCCGTTAATTTTGATTCTGAATTAAAACGCATTATCAACGAATCGGAGGTCAGCAAAGTGATGCATATTCTGGACGGCAGTCGTTTCGGTAGCGGATTGATCGGTTTAATTGATCTTGAGTTCTAAGCCCATCGGATCAATGAAAGGTAAAAGGAGATTAGGATAATGGAGCTCTGGATAGGTGCTCTCAATCTGGGTTTTTTGTATGCGCTGATGGCGATGGGAATTTATATAACCTTTCGTATTCATGATTTTGCCGATATTACCGTAGACGGCAGTTTTACGAGTGGCGCGGCGGTGGCGGCTGTTATCATTATTGCGGGTGGAAATCCGCTGATTGCGTTACTCGGAGCCTTTGGAGTGGGATTGCTGGCCGGCGCAACTACCGCCCTGATTCATACCAAATTGAACATCAACAGTCTCCTGGCCGGCATTTTGGTAATGACCGGGCTTTACTCGGTCAATCTGCATATTATGGGACGTAGCAACATTCCCTTGCTGTCGGAAGTTACTGTTTTTACGCAGATCGCGAAATTTAATCCCGGTTTGCCACAGGAGATTTGGTACACGATTGTGCTGACTGGATTTATTGTCATCGGCTGGTGGCTGGTCAGTCTGTTTTTTAAAACCGACCTTGGCATCGCGATGCGCGTTACCGGGAATAATCCGATGATGGCCGGAGCGGTCGGTAGGAACGTAAAAATGCTGACCTTGCTGGGCGTGGCGCTGGCTAATGGTCTGGTGGCGCTCTCCGGTGGATTGGTGGCGCAGTATCAGGGATTTGCCGATATCGGTATGGGCATCGGCACGGTCGTGATCGGTCTGGCTTCGGTGATTATCGGCGAATCGATTATAAAAAGCCGCTCGGTTTACCTGCGCTTTTTAAGCGTGATAATCGGTTCGGTGGTTTTCCGGTTTATGATCGCTTTTGCCTTGTATATCGGCATGAACCCGATCGATTTAAAATTACTGACTGCCATATTCGTCCTGCTGACCCTGATTATTTCCAAGGCGGTCGCCAAACGACCCGCCAAACGCGAATCGCCGCGTAAAATTCTGAATAGCTTGCGAAAAGCGATTTTCAATCGCTGGAGCGCCGCAGTTGTGTTTATTTTAATCTTGATCCTTGGTGGTTTTCTGCTGTTTAAATCCGGCGGTAGTCATCAAAAAATAAAAATCGGGCTGGTGCAGTTTACCGATAACGGTTTACTCGATGTGACCCGCGATAGTTTCCTGGAAGAAATGCACCGGATCGGTTATATCAATGACAAGAACTGCCGGATTTATGTTGAAAATGCACATGGCGAGATCCCGGTGCTCAACACGATAATCGATAAGTTTATCCGTGATGACGTCGGTCTGATCCTGACAATTTCGACTTCCGCCACTCAGGCCGCGATTAATAAAGTCAAAGACCGCCCAATCGTTTTTGCAACAGTCGCCAATCCTTTTATTGTCGGAGCTGGTGAAAGCGACAGTGTGCATTTAGCCAACGTGACCGGAGTTTATGGCGGGGTGCCGATGGATCGCACCCTGGCGATAGTCAATCGGTTCTTTCCTGACCGACTGAGGATTGGTTGTCTCTGGGATCCGTCGCAGGCCAATGTCGTTTTCAATGTTGATAATTTGCGGCAAGAATTGCGGAATTATCCTCAATATCACTTCGAGGGCGCCCACGCCTCAAACTCTGCGGAGGTCTACCAGGCGGCGCTATCTTTAGTCAATAAAAACATCGGGGCATTTGTTCTGCCACCCGATAATATAATTTATTCGGCCTTCGACGCTATTGTCAAAGCCGCCGATAACCGAAATATCCCAATTTTTATCAGCGACGTCGAGCGCCTGAAAGATGGCGCTCTGCTGGCGCTTGGTTACGATTACACTTCCAGCGGCATTCAGGCCGCTCAAATGGTTGCTCGCATTCTCAAAGGCACAAATCCGGCCCAAATACCTTTCGAAAAATACACCAAACTGACGATCGGCGTAAACCTGAACGTTGCCCGAAAAATCGGTATTGAGGTTCCGCAAGCCGTTTTGGAACAGGCGACCCTGGTTATTGATGAAAAACCAGTCACCAGGGGCGAACCGAAGCGCCTCGCGCTATTTCAATTCAGCGATCACAGTATGATGGAGGAATGTGCCAAAGGTGTACTGGATGAATTGAAAACCAGCGGAGTCCTTGAAAAATATAACATTACTATTGAGAGGAAAAACGCTCAAAATGAATTCACGCTCGGGCAGTCGATCGCCCAGGATATTGTGCGTCGTAAATATGATTTCATCATCTCGCTGTCGACTCCGGCTTTGCAGATCATGGCCCAAGCCAATAAAAAGATCCCGCATGTTTTCGGGGCGGTGACCGATCCGTATCGCATGGGCGTGGCAGACAGTCCGGAGAAGCATCTGCCGCAATTGACCGGCGTCGCCACTTTTCAGCCGGTGGAGGAAGGTTTCAAGGTCATGCGTGAAATACTGCCGCGCGCCAAACGGGTCGGTATGGTCTGGAATCCAAGCGAAGCCTGCTCGGAAGCCTGTACAATTATCGCGCGGGAAGCCGCCCGGAAATACGGCTTTGAACTGGTCGAAGCGACAGTCACCGGCACGAGCGAGGTCATGGATGCCTTGAACTCGGTGCTGGATCGCGGTGTCGATATTTTTCTAACCAGTGGTGACAACACAGTATTAATAGCCATCGAATCGGTGGGAGAGGTCCTCAAGAAACGAAAAATCCCATATTTCGGCAACACTCCTTCGGATATTTATCGGGGTGGTTTAATTGCCGTCGGCGCTGATTACTATGATGTCGGCCGCGAAGTTGCCCGTGTAATGCAAAAAGTGATCGCCGGCGCCGATCCCAAAAATATACCTATTCAGGATTGCGTCCCGATCCAGATCGGCGTTAACCTGGCGCTGGCGGAAGAAATCGGTCTGGAATTACCAGAATCCTTTCTCAAGCGGGTTGCCCGAGTCAGGAGGTAAGCGATGATTAAGATCCATAACCTGCATAAAAAATTCAATCCGGGAACCGTCAATGAAGTCTATGCTTTGCAAGGAGTCGATCTGGATGTTCGGGATGGCGATTTCGTTACGATCATCGGTACCAACGGCAGTGGCAAATCCACCCTGTTGAATGCGGTCGCCGGGGCTTTCCTGCCGGATGAAGGTTCGATAGTAATAGATAATCGCGAGGTGACCAGGAAGCCGGATTACGCCCGCGCCGCCAGGATCGCGCGAGTCTTTCAGAATCCGTTTGCCGGTACGGCGCCCGCCATGAGCGTTGCCGAAAACCTGCATATCGCGAGTTTGCGCGGCTGTAAGAGTTATCCTAAGAAAGGCTTAAACGCCACGCGCATGCAATTCTATCGCGAAAAAGTAGCCGTACTCGAGATGCAGTTGGAAGACCGTCTGGGTGATACGATCGGAACTCTATCCGGCGGACAACGTCAGGCGCTTTCGCTCCTGATGGCGGTTATCAATCCGCCCAAGGTTCTTCTGCTTGATGAACATACCGCCGCTCTCGACCCCAAATCAGCCGCGCAGGTCATTAAACTGACCAAAATGTTTATCGAACAGGGAAAACTGACTACTCTGATGGTTACCCACAGTATGCAACAAGCGCTAGAGCTGGGCAACCGTACCATAATGATGAATAAAGGCCAGATCATCGACGACATCAGCCTGACTGAAAAGAAACAATTGACGGTCGACGAGCTTCTGAACAAATTCATGCAAATCCGCAAACAGGAGCAATTAACCCCCGAACTGTTGGCGGAATTGAAACAGATGTATGCCTGAAATCAAGATGGAAATAATAGGATATTGGATAAAATCCGGTTTGCATTGTGATCAAAAACACAGCCGGATTGAAAATATTTATGATAGGATTAGCGACTTAATAAAAAAATCTTTAATATCGCAGGGCTGAGATATCAATTAATCAGGAGGTATAAATGAGTTCAAAAAGTACTTCAACCGTTCTGGGCGTATTGCTTGCGGTGGTAATCGTGGTCCTGGTGGTCTTTCGGGTGACCGGAGTCTTTCCGCCGGTCGATAAAAAAGCCGAGTTAGTTGGCACTATCGGCGGCGTCGAGAAAGCCGAGAAATTTGTCGGTGAACAGATGACTTTTGAAGATGTCCAGTTTGAGGACCCCGAATCAGCCAAATTCGTGCAGAGTGCCGAGTTTCAGAATCTGCTGAGAGATCCCGATTTCAGACGATTGGTTCAGGATAAAGACTTTAACGATTGGTGGGAATCGAATGTCCCGAGGATGGATTTCCAGAAACTGGTGGATAGTAAAGACTTCCAGAAATTAGTTGAGAGCAAGGATTTTCAACAAGCGCTGGTCGAGAGCAAGGATTTCCAGAAATTGGTAGAGAGCAAGGATTTTCAGAGCTTACTACCAAGTAAGGACTTCCAAAAGCTGATCGACAGTAAGGATTTCCAGAAACTAGTTGAGAGTAAAGATTTCCAAGAAGTCATAATCGATAGCAAGGATTTTCAGAAACTGGTTGAGAGTAGGGATTTCCAGAATGTGGCGGCCTTAAGACAGGATTTCCAGAAATTGGTTGAGAGCAAGGATTTTCAACAAGCGCTGGTCGAGAGCAAGGATTTCCAGAAATTGGTACAGAGTAAGGATTTTCAGGTCGGTTTTACAAGTAAGGACTTCCAGTTGCTAATCGACAGTAAGGATTTCCAGAAACTAGTTGAGAGTAAAGATTTCCAAGAAGTCATAATCGATAGCAAGGATTTTCAGAAATTAGTTCAGAGTAAGGATTTTCAGAGCTTACTACCAAGTAAGGATTTCCAGAAACTGGTTGACAGTAAGGATTTCCAGAAATTGGTTGAGAGTAAGGATTTTCAGAAACTGATTGAGAGCAAGGATTTTCAGAAACTGGTGGAAAGCAAGGATTTCCAATGGCATTAACGGAGCCTTGACCTGATTTTAAAATTTAATAGTCTCTAAAACTCCGTTATAATATTTTTGAAAACCTTTAGATACTTTATGGGTTCTTATCTATATAAATTTAATGATCAACTGATTCGGGTATTACTAAATTGATACTAAAAAAAATTCCGGCTATGCACTCTCTCATTAACCGAACTGTCCTGGTGATGACTTTAATTATTTCAAGTGGCTTCAGCCAGACTCTGCAGAATCTGCGCACCGATGATCTTAACCTGATTTATTACAGCAATGCGCATCAGTATATCGTTCCGCATCTGGCGCGCTGTTATACGGCCACGATGAATTATTACCGGCAGTTCTGGGATTATGAACCGTCGGAAGCATGCAATATTTTCATCGAGGATTTCGGCGACTGGTCAAATGGCGGCGCAACCGCCGTCCCGCGCAATTACGTTTATGTTTCAATAGCACCGAATATTTATGTTTTCGATGTGGCTCCGGCCAGCGAACGCATGTCTAACCTGATGAGTCATGAGCTGGTGCATATCATCGCCATGGATCAAGCCACCCGCCGTGACCGCTTCTGGCGCAAACTTTACTGCGGCAAGGTTCAACAGACGGCGACTAATCCGCTTTCGATGCTATATGCTTATCAGACCACGCCGCGCCGGTTCTCGCCACGCTGGTATCACGAGGGCATTGCAGTCTCCATGGAAACCTGGATGGGTGGCGGCATCGGGCGCTCGTTGGGGGCTTACGATGAAATGGTTTTCCGGACACTGGTGCATGATTCGGCTTACATTTACCACATGATCGGACTGGAATCGGAAGGCACGGCGATTGATTTTCAGGTCGGCGCCAATTCCTATCTGTACGGCACGCGCTTCTTCAATTATTTAGGTAGTCAATACGGACCGGAAAAACTGATCCAATGGGTTTCGCGTAGCGAGGGCAGTCGGCGCTACTTTTCGGAGGAATTCGCCAGGCTTTACAATCGTCCGTTGGCAGAGGAATGGTCGCGCTGGATTGACTTCGAAGAAGAATGGCAAAGCCAGAATCTCAAAACTGTGCGAAAGTATCCGGAAACAACCTTTCAGCCGATCGTGACTGACAAGGTTCTGGGCAGTGTATCACGCTCATTCCGGGACTCGATCCGCGGAGTAATTTATACCGGAGTCAAATTTCCGGGACAGGTGGCGTTCATCGCGGCGATTGATCTGCAAACCGGCAAAATGCAAAAAATCTGTGATATCAAGGGCGCATCGACCTATTTTACGACAAATCTTTTATTCGATGCGGAAAACGACCGGCTTTTTTTTACAACTGACAATTACAAATATCGCGATCTGAATTACATTGATCTGAAGAATAATAAAGTCACTCGCCTGATTACCGATGTTCGCACCGGAGATCTGGCCTGGAATCCGACTGATAAAACGATCTGGGGCGTGCGCCATGAAAATGGCATTTCGACATTAGTCAGAATTTCGCCGCCTTATGATGATTATACGGCGATTTATGCTTTTCAATACGGCACCGACTTCTATGACCTGGATATTTCACCGGATGGCAAAAATCTGACCGGCGCGCTGACATTTTTAGATGGAAAACAGAAGTTAGTCTGTTTTGAAATCGCCCGGCTCTTAGATCGCCAAGCTGGATATGAGGAACTATTCGATTTTGAACTGACCAGTCCGGGTAATTTTGTATTCTCGGCGGATGGTCGTTATTTATACGGAACGGCCTATTATTCAGGCGTGTCGAATGTCTATCGCTATGATTTTCCGGCGCGCGACATGTCGATTATCTCCAATGTCACTACCGGCTTGTTTCGTCCGTTGCCGGTCAATGACGATTCGTTGATTGCTTTTCAATACACCGCCAAAGGTTTCATCCCGGGCTGGATTCCAAATCAACCTCTGGAAAACGTCGCCGCTATCAAATACCTCGGTCAGAACGTCTATAAGAAATTTCCCGTTATAAGCGCTTGGCGGGCGCCATCGCCGGCGACTGTCGAGATAAATGACCTCAAGACTTATGAGGGTGAATACAAACTCTGGCGGAACACCAAACTGAAATCCGCCTATCCGGTTGCGGAAGGTTATAAGAGCTCTACCGCGCTGGGATATTACTTTGATTTCTCCAATGACATCGGCTACAATTCGGTAAAATTCACGGCTTCCTATTCACCATTTAGCACCAGTCTTCAGGAATATGAACGCCTGCACTTCAGCCTGGCTTACCGCTATTGGAAATGGGAATTTAATTTCAAATACAATCCAGCCGATTTCTACGATCTGTTCGGACCGACTAAAACCAGCCGGCGCGGTTATTTTCTGGGGGCTAAATATAAAGATAACCTGATCTGGGACGAACCGCGCACGATGGATTATACCATCAGCGGCGGCTACTGGGGCAATCTGGAGAAAATGCCGGATTATCAGAATGTCTCAGCCAGCTTTGACCGCTATCTGTATGTTAACTTCTTGCTGAATTACGAATTTATCGAAAGATCCCAGGGCGCAGTTGACGGTGAAAAAGGTTTTGCTTTTAACCTTTTTTCCCGCAATAATTACGTCAACCGGCATCTCTTTCCCCGAATTGTGACCACACTCGATCGTGGTTTTGCCTTACCGGTCAATCATACTTCATTCTGGCTACGCAGTGCGGCGGGCATTTCGCCGGCCTTGCGCGATGAACCGTTTGCCAATTTCTACTTCGGCGGCTTTGGAAACAACTGGGTCGACCATCAGGATGAGAAACGCTACCGCGAATACTACAGTTTCGCAGGTACAGACCTGAACAGTATCGGCGGAACGAATTTTTTCAAATTGCTGGCGGAATTGAATCTGCCGCCGGCGCGCTTCCGGCATATCGGCGTGACTGCCTGTTATCCGCGCTGGCTGAGACCGGCGGTATTTGCCACCGGGATCACCACCAATCTGTTTGCACCTGATTACAGCCGCACGGTTTTCAACTGCGGTGGCCAGGTCGATATAGAAGTGGTGCTGTTTTCGTTATTCAAAACAACCTTGTCAGCCGGTTATGGCCTGGCGATTGAAAACGGGCGCAAATTATCCGACGAGTTTATGTTTTCACTTAAGATTTTATGATTACGTTAATCAACATACTTGTCAGTCTATCGCCGGTATTGATTTTTCTAATCGTACTAGTCGTCATGGATAGCTACAAACTGCTCAGAATATGGGCGGTGGCGCTGACAATCCTATGGGGTTGTATCGCGGCCGGCGTAGCCCTGATGTTCAATCGTTTTGTGTTTACTTTCGTTCCGCATCAAAGTATTTTTGTGTCAGTGGTGGTGGCTCCGATAATTGAAGAAACGATTAAGTCGGTCTATCCGCTCTGGCAATTGAAAAAGAAGAAGATCGGCTTTCTAGTAGACAGCGCAATTATCGGTTTCGCGGTCGGCACCGGTTTCGCCTTAATAGAGAATCTTTTTTTCATGCAGGCGCTTGGCGAGCGCAGTGTCTTTATCTGGCTGATCCGCGGACTGGGCACCGCTGTCATGCATGGCGGGACGACCGGCATCATGATGATCATCGTGCGTTATTTTACGGAACGGCGCGCGCGCAATCCGATTTTCATTGTCGCCGGCGGTTTGTTGACTGCAATGCTGATCCACGCCGGATTCAATTATCTGGTGCACGTTGTCAGCCCGGAAATTATCCTGATCATGCAACTGGTAATTTTGCCGACTCTGCTGGCGGTGACTTTTACCAGGAGTGAAAAGAATCTGCGTGACTGGCTGGAGGAAGGCCTGGCGGCCAATGTCGAATTGCTCGGTGATATCCGCGCCGGTCGGTTCCGCGAAACCAAGGCTGGGCAATATCTATACAGTCTGAAAGAACATCTGCCGGGCGAAACTCTGGCGGATATTTTTTGCTATTTGCAGATTTATCTGGAACTTTCGGCGCGCGCCAAGGCGCTTTTAATCCTGAAGGAACTCGGCATGCCTCCCATTCCCGATCCGGAAACCCCGGCTAAATTCACCGAGCTGAAGCAATTGGAAAAAAATATCGGAAAAACCGGACGGATAGCTATAGCACCGCTGATCCGCACCAATCCGCGCGACCTGTGGCAATTATATTTTCTCGATCAGCAACAAAACGGATAATGAGGTAATTTGTGGGTCAAGAGGGTTTGACATTTAAACAGAAAGAAAAGGCGATTCTGGTCAGCCTGCTTCTCGGAATCGGTTCGGCAATTCCGAATATTGTAGCGGCGTTGACGTCCAACTCGCTGATCATGTTGACCGGCGTCTTTCAAAGTATCAGTGAAATCCTGGCGATTTTCTTCGCCTATATCGCCATCCGCAAAGTTTCCAAAGGCACCAACCTGATCTATAATTATGGTTATGGCAAAATGGAAGGCTTCTCCAGCCTGCTAATGGCGCTGGTGATCGTGATTTCATTGATTGTGGTTCTGACCGGCGCGATCCGGGGCTTGCTGAAGCCCGAAAAATTAGCCGGCATTGGCGTCCTGATCGGCATTGTCTTTAATATGGTCGGCGTTCTGACGAATCTGTGGCAGTGGATCAAATTTAAACGTCTCGCGCGTATTGCCTTCTCGCCGATTGTCGAAGGGCAATTAAAACTTTATCGAGGAAAATTCGCCATGGATTTCGGTGAGACGCTGACTCTCTCCGCCGGTCTGTTACTTGGTAAATTTTCTTTTGCGCATTTCATCGACCCGATCGGAGCCTTGCTGTTAAGCGGAGTCCTCTTTCACTCGGCTTATACGCTCTTCTCGACTTCGATGGATAACCTGATGGATCGCACGCTGGAAGAATCGATGCAGACCGGAATTCTGAAAGTATTAGCCCAGCATTTCGACGATTACAAGGATTTGCATGATATCCGCTCACGGCGTAGTGGCGGCGACGTTTTCATCGAACTCTATCTGGAATTCGATGATGATCTGCCAATGGAAAAGGTGATGGAACATATTAAAACGATTTCTGCCGATATTAAAGCGATTATCCGCAACTGCCAGGTCAATATCATTCCCAGCCGGGAGAAGCCGACGCTGAAATAGTTACGAGTTGCGAGTTACGAGTTTTTAGTTTGAAGTTTACAGTTTACAATTTTTCTCTTCGGAATTACACTGTTAAAAATCCTGTAAATCCTGTTTAAAAAATTAAAGCAGATTTTCGCGGGTAAGGCTTTTCTTTTGCCCGGTGAGGCGGTTGATTTCGTCACGCAGTTCGGCGGCTTTTTCGAATTCCAGGTTCTCGGCGGCGGCGAGCATCTCGCGGCGGAGCAGTTCGACGATTTCGGCGGTTTCCATTTTATCGCGGTAGCGGTCGCCAGTTGTTCGATCGGATCGAATATCCAGCGGTTTAACGTCCGCCACGGTGGTGGCATGCATGACTTCCTCAACCGATTTATAAATCGTGCGCGGTTGGATATTATGAATTTTGTTATAATTGAACTGAACTTTGCGGCGACGACTAACCTCATCAATTACTTTACGCATGGATGCCGTGATTTCATCGCCGTAGAAAATCACCCTGCCGTTGATGTTGCGGGCGGCGCGACCCGAAACCTGCATCAGCGATTTTTCCGAACGCAGAAAGCCTTCCTTGTCGGCGTCGAGAATCGCGACCAGCGAGACTTCCGGCAGATCGAGTCCTTCGCGCAGAAGGTTGATGCCGACCAGGACATCGAAATTTCCCAGGCGCAGGTCACGCAGAATGCCAACCCGGTCGAGGGCTTTGATTTCCGAGTGCAGGTAGCGGACTTTTAGTCCCATTCCGCGCAGATATTCGGATAAATCCTCCGACATTCTTTTCGTCAGAGTCGTGACCAGAACGCGCTCCTTGCGTTCGGTGACGACCGCAATTTCGTCGATCAGGTCGTCGATCTGGTGTTTGGTCGGTTTGATGCTGATTTCCGGATCGAGCAAACCGGTCGGACGAATAATCTGTTCGACGATCACGCCGTTGCATTTTTCCAGTTCATAATCGGCGGGAGTAGCTGATACAAACACCACCTGATTGATCATTTTCTCGAATTCCGGGAATTTCAACGGGCGGTTATCGAGCGCCGAGGGCAGGCGAAAACCGTACTCGACCAAAACCTCCTTGCGCGAACGATCGCCGTTGTACATGGCGCGCAATTGCGGCAGAGTGGCGTGCGATTCGTCGATTATCAGCAGAAAATCCTTCGGGAAAAAGTCCAGCAGGGTATAGGGTTGCTGACCGGATTTACGACCGGAAAAGTGGCGCGAATAGTTTTCGATGCCACTGCAGTAACCGACTTCCTGGATCATTTCGAGGTCGAAGCGCGTGCGCTGTTCCAGGCGCTGAGCCTCGAGTAATTTTCCGGCAGTGCGCAATTCAGCCAGACGCTCGACTAATTCCTCTTCAATGGTAACCAGAGCGCGTTTTATAGTTTCTTCGGATGAGATGAAATGCTTAGCCGGAAAAATGACGACCGCTTCCTGTTCGCTGATCACTTCGCCGGTCAGCGGATCGAATGAATAGATGTGTTCAATGTCGTCGCCGAAAAGTTCGATGCGGTAGGCGAAATCCTCATAAGCCGGACGTACCTCCACTATATCGCCGCGCGCCCGGAACTTGCCGCGTTCCAGCACCAGGTCATTTCGAGCATAATAAATATCGACCAGCCGGCTGAAAAGCTGACGGATGCCGATTTTTTCGCCTTTTTTTAGTACGACGATGAAGCGACTGTACTCTTCCGGCGAGCCGATGCCATAAATACATGACACACTGGCGACCACGATCACGTCGCGGCGACTGATCAACGAACTGGTGGCTTTCAGGCGCAACTTGTCGATTTCATCGTTGATCGAGGAGTCTTTCTCAATAAAAGTGTCAGTCACCGGGATATAGGCTTCCGGCTGGTAATAATCGTAGAACGAGATAAAATATTCGACGGCGTTTTCCGGGAAAAAGGTCTTGAACTCGCCGAATAACTGCGCGGCGAGGGTTTTATTATGCGATATTATCAGGGTTGGTTTCTGGATATTTTGGATGACCTGCGCCATAGTGAAAGTCTTGCCACTACCAGTTACGCCGAGCAGAGTCTGGAACTTATCGCCGCGTTGTAAGCCTTCGGTCAGTTCGCGGATGGCCTGCGGCTGGTCGCCGGTCGGCTGGAAATTGGTCGCTAATTTAAATTCGTTCATAGCGATGCAATTTAGAATCGGGAAAGACAAGAGGCAAAGAATATTCCGCCTGTCTGATGATCTTATTTTATCTTATAGCGTCTTTCCGTTGCGCCAGGTTTTCAAACCTGACGGATAGCATACAGTGTCAGGTGTAAACATCTGACACAACTGGTGAATGCATCAGCGTTGCGACAGATTTGAAAATGTTTGGATTTATTTGGTCGGTTTCTTGGCGGCTTTAGATTTGGCGGGTTTCTTCTCGAAGAGTTTAGTACTGAGTGAGAGTTGCACGGAGAGTCCGGTCAGGCGCGAGTACTCGGTGGGAAAGCCGTACTCGGTGGTTGCCGGATAACGCTCCGAATTTTTCGCTTCGAGGTAATAAATATACTCAATAGGCTGACCTTTGTCGAAATCATGAAAATAACCGATTTCCAAGCCAACTTTTCTGGCAATCGAAAGTCCACCCAGCACGCCGACCCGCAGGCTGTTGCCGCCGGTGATCCCGCGCGGGATGTACATTATCCGAAAGCCGGTGTAGAGAGCATTGTTCGGTTTTAAAGGTAAAGAGCGCACCGAGTAATAGGTCATATCTATATTGGAATTGGGATTGAGCGAAAAGCTGAAGTTGATTACATCCGAAACGTCGCCACGCTTAAAAAGCACTCTTGAATAGTCGATGCCGGTTCCGTAAATCGGCAGACCGACCCGGAAACCGACATCACTCTTTTCGGAAACACCGCGCCGATAGACGAAAACCGGGACGACATTTTCGACGGAAAAGGTCAGACCGGTATAGCTCTCGCCCGGCTTGAGTGGAACCGGACTGATCGTCGGATGGGTGGCGCAGGCGCTCATCCAGAGTACAATCGCTAACAGTAGTAAGGGCTTGCTCATTTAAACCACCCTTAGATTAACCAAATTCCGGCATTTTGTAAAGAATTATTTACTGTTGGTTGAGATAAAGAGTTGAATCAGTATTCTCGATTACTCTGATATTGATAAGTCAAATTTATTAAAGGTGAATGCTTATTCTCCTGCTTTATAAAAGTGAGTGACAAATATTTTAGTTTTAATGATTGGTGGTTTTAATAAATTTAAGCGGATATTTTTGTAACAATATGAAGTCAGCCGCAATAGATCTCGAAAAATACTTCATACGTTTTCGCAGAAACATCATCGGGATTGACCAGCGATATGATTTTCCCGGCGGGCGTCAGGCGATTCTATATGCCGACTGGGCGGCCAGCGGGCGGTTTTACCGGCCGATCGAGGAATACATGACCAATGTAATAGGTCCATATGTTGCCAATACCCACACCGAGACGACCCTAACCGGTGCGATCATGACCGACGCTTATCATCAGGCGCATCAGATCATTAAGCGCCATGTCAATGCCGGCCCGGACGATGTTCTGCTTTTCGCAGGCTTTGGCATGACGGCTGTGATCAATAAATTTCAGCGTCTGCTCGGATTGCGTTTGCCAGATAAGTTCCGCGACAAGGTCACCATCCCGCCGCAGGAGAGAGCGCTCGTTCTGCTGACGCACATGGAGCATCATTCCAATCAGACCACCTGGGAAGAATGTTGCTGTGACACTCTGCTGATTAGTAAAAAATCGGACGGATTGCCGGATCTTGAGCATCTGCGCAATATTCTGGAACTGAATCGCGACCGCAAGACAATTATCGGCTCATTCACCGCCTGTTCGAATGTTACCGGTCTGATCACGCCGATTCATGAAATGGCGGCGATTATGCACGAATTCGGACGATCGTGTTTCGTCGATTACTCGGCCTCGGCGCCGTATGTCGAAATGAATATGCATCCCGTCCAACCGGAGCAGAAACTGGATGCCATTTTCTTTTCGCCGCATAAATTTCTGGGCGGTCCGGGTTCGTCCGGCGTGATCCTGTTCGATAAAAAATTGTACGATAATCGCGTCCCCGATCAACCGGGCGGCGGTACGGTGCTCTGGACCAATCCTTGGGGCGAGCATCACTTTTTCCCTGATATTGAAGTTCGCGAAGACGGCGGCACACCCGGTTTCCTGCAAGCCATACGCGCCGCCCTGGCAATTTTACTTAAAGAGGAAATGGGTACGCAAAATCTCCAGGCGCGGGAGCATTATTTGACTGAATTATTACTCAGCGAACTGGCTGATATTCCCGAGATAATCGTACTGGAAGCCCAAAATCACGAGCGCATCGGTTTTGTCTCGTTATACAGCCGGTCGATGCATCATAACCTGATCGCGCGCCTGCTCAACGATCGGTTCGGGATTCAGACCCGCGGCGGCTGTCTGTGCGCCGGAACCTACGGACACATTTTACTTAACATCAGCGATCGGCAATCGAAAGAAATTACCAAA
>JALOAB010000236.1 GCA_023229045.1 Fidelibacterota bacterium | reverse complement strand
AGCTACCTCGCCACGATTTCAAAGTGCGCTCCACCTTCTCACAAGGTAGCGAAGGAGGAGACTGCCTGTCCCGCCTCAGGCGGGAAGCTACCTCGCCACGATTTCAAAGTGCGCTCCACCTTCTCACAAGGTAGCGAAGGAGGAGACTGCTTGTCCCGCCTCAGGCGGGAAGCTACCTCGCCACTGCTAAAAAGCGGCTTAATTTAGGAACTCAATCGCAATTACAAAAATTATTTTTAGCAGAAAATCTAATAGTCGAAATATAGTTTGCCATTAAGCTAAATAGTGCTTATATTTAGCCGTGTGGCTAACAATGTGAATAGCAATTATATGAAAAGGTCTGTATGGAAATGAATGCTGTCTATCGGGCGCTGTCAGATCCAACCCGTCGTAAGATTCTGAAACTCTTACGCGAAAAAGATCTGACAGCCGGCGCAATTGCAAATAATTTTACGATCACAAAACCGTCCCTGTCGAAGCATTTTAACATTTTACGAAAAGCCGGTCTAATTCAAGGTGATAAAGCTGGGGCCACCATTACCTACCACCTGAATGTCAGCGTACTGGAGGAAGCCATTCTGGCTCTGATGGACGTCTTTAAATTCAATGAGGCTACCAATGGAAAATGAACAAAATAAGTTCGAGGTATTAAGACCGGCGGTAACGGTTGCAATCTTGATGATTATTTTGATGTTAATTGCTTCGGCTTTTGTCTGGCAGAAATTACCCGGTGACGCCCGCGTGGCGGTGCACTGGAATATCGCCGGTCAGCCCGACCGCTATGGCAGTAAATTCCAGGGCTTGATGTTAATGCCGCTGGTTACTGTCGCCATGATGATCGTTATGGTCATTGTCCCGTTAATCGAACCGCGTTACCGGCATATTAAATCTTCCATGAAGGCTTACAATATAATCCTGTCGTCGATCGTTCTGTTGATGGCATTTCTGCATCTGATATTGTTGATGGCGGCGCTCGGCGAGCCAATTAATATCATGAAAAGCGTGTGTCTCGGTATCGGTCTGTTATTTATCCTGATTGGTAATTATAGTGGCAAAATCCGCAGTAACTTTTTCATTGGTATAAAAACACCCTGGACATTGTCCAGTGAATTATCCTGGCATAAAACTCATCGCCTGGTCAGTCGACTTTTTATAATCCTCGGAATGGCAATCGGGCTCAGCGGATTGTTTCTGCCGGGCATGATAGTTTTTGTAATATTGTTGTGCGGAGTAGCGGGATTGCTCGCGGCGGTTACGCTGTATTCGTATTTCGTCTGGAAAAAAGATCCGCACAAAAAGAGTTTGTGAACCGCAGGGTGAGTAGAAAAAACAGTGATTTCCAATTGAAAATTAATTATTCAAATCGGTGATGAATTTCCGGATATTTGCGGTAGTTTTATCTAAATCAGAGGCGGTAACTTGTTTTGCAATCAGTAATCCATTGCGAATGAAATATAGAGCCTGTTCTCTGACTTTGCGTTGTGCGCATCGCGCCAGAATGAAAGCGTAAAAATCCAACTGCGAATTATACTTTTTCAATAATATTTCGTCCGGCTCGTTTGCGATGCGGTCGGATTTGAAATCGATGATCTTAAGCGATCGGTCGCTATTTTCAATCAATAAATCGATTTTTCCTTCGAGGATTGTTTCATTGAAAAGACCGACGACCTCGACTTCCCGCTGGATATTTTTGGCGGTATTCAGCCGTTCATGTAAATAATTATCCTCAGCCTGCAACCGCTCAACCCATGCTGAAAATTCTTTTATGATATTTTGCGATTCTGTGGATGAAAGTCGGTGCGGACGTAGCAAATCCATCAGCATAGTTTGAAAAGATTCCAGCGACTGAAAATCCCACCAGCTAAAAACTTTGTGAATCAGAGAACCGCGCTCTAATGGTGAAAGCGCCAGATCGGATTCCTGTTCTGGCGTGTTGTATGGTATTTCTTCACCGGCGACCGTCCATTCCGCAAAAGCCGTGGCTGTTAATTTCCGAATAACCGGTTCCGGCTTGAGCGGTTGAATCTGGACCCGAATTTGTTGAATTTCCGCATCGCTCAGTTTAATCGGTTGAACTGCTGATGCGCCCATTGGAAGAGATAGTTGTTCGATTTCTGTTTTGGTCAATTGTTCGATTCGGCAGAGATTATTTTCCGCGGCTTGGGAGAATGTCGCGGCGCTCAAATCCCAGAGCGATTTATCCGAATTATCGGAATCGCCGGAAAGCGTTGCCGAGCAGACTAAATACGAGCGGGCACGCGTCATAGCGACGTACAGCAGGCGCTTTTCTTCGGCTAATGTCCGACTGTGTTCGAGTTGTTTTAGTCGCTGATAGTGAAAAGAATACGACGCGCTTTCTTCCGTTTTGAGAGCGACCGCCGCGCCGATTTTCGGGTGGAAGAGAAGGCGATCGGTCTGGTAATTGATCCGACCAGCCAGCAGAGGAACGAGAACGATCTGGCTATCGAGCCCTTTAGCCGCGTGAATTGTCATAATGGTGACGGCATCGCCTTTGGCGGCGGACAGGTTGGCTTCGCCTTCGCGCACCGCCCGGGTACGGTAAATTTTAATCCTCCGGATAAAATCGATCGGCGCGAGGCTTTCGGAGATTTCCCATTCCAGCGCCTGGTCGATTAATTTTTTTACATTGGCAATTTTCTGCGCGCCATCCGGCAGACCGGCCAACAGCGCCGTGAAATGAGTTTTCTCGACAATCTGGTTAATCAGTTGAGCGGTGGATAATTGTGTAATTTGTGCGCTTAATTCTGTATAATTGCGATAGAAACCCTGCAGACGGACGGCTTCATTCGCTTCAAGCCCGAACTCTTTTTCATTTTTCAGAAACTGCTCAATCCCTTCGCGGATTTTGCCATCTTTGGCTAATTTTGTCAGAGTCGCATCGTTCAACCCAACCAGTGGTGACCGCAGGGTGCCGACCAATGCGACCTCATCGTGCCAATTCAACAGCACGCGCAAATAATTAGTCAAATCCACAACTTCAGGCTGATCGTAGAATCCGATTCCGGTCACGACGTAAAAAGGAATTCCGGTTTGGCGCAGAGCTTCTTCGAATTTGGATTGATGGGTGCGCGAACGCAGGAGAATCGTCATGTCGCCGAACTCAGCCGGGCGCATTTTGCCTTTTTCCCGAACGATTTCGGTCTTGTGTAATTTCTGAATGCTGGCGGCGACGGCTTTGGCTTCCAGTGATTCGTCGGTCGGTTTTTCGGCTGGCTGACGGTCGGCGAACGCTTCATCCTCATTGATCAGAATCAGTTCGACCGGCGGTTCGGTGGAGATGAAATTGTCAAAAGCGTCAATCGGTTGCGGATAATGCACGTCATAACGTTCAGCGGGCAGTTCGGTGCCGAGCATTTGCGCGAAGAAAAAATTGTAGAAATCCATCAAAGTCTGCCCACTGCGGTAATTAGTGGCAAGCGTCTGAACGACGGATTGCTCACGCAGAGTGTTGAAAATCTCGACCTCCGCACCGCGAAAACGGTAAATGGATTGCTTTTCGTCGCCGACGAAAAAAGTGACCAGGTCGGGATTGATCTCCCGAAGAAGTTTAATGATGTGATATTGAATCGGATTTATATCCTGGAACTCGTCAACGAGCAGGTGCTTAAAGTGGCGAACGTAGCGGACGATCGCCGGTGAACGCCGCGCCAGCAGACTTTCGGTTTCGGTTTCGATACCGGTAAAATCCAATAGCGCTTTTTGGCGCATCTCTGTCCGGTATTCTTGCAGAAAATTCAGAGCCAGGCGGGTCAGACTCTGTAAATATATTGTGTGAATTTTTTCGGTTTCAGCATCGAATGAAATAAAACTGTCTTTGATTATTTTGAATTTTTCAACTAATTGGCTATGGATGCCGCGAACCAGTTCTAAGTCGCTACCCCAGA
>JALOAB010000235.1 GCA_023229045.1 Fidelibacterota bacterium | reverse complement strand
TGAAAAAATCAATGTCCTTTACGATGATCATCTGGTTGTAATCCTCGTGAATAATCGATTCTTTCAACATGGCGGACACATCAACCCTGTAGCCCTGTGAAACGTATTGCCAGAATTTGGCGACGCGGGCTGGCGTTTTCAGCAATTCCGGTCGGTCGGGATTCTCGCCGATATTGACCAGCAGGTTGTGGATGATTTCTTCAGTTTGCATATTACCTCAGCTTGAGTTGCGAGTTGCGAGTTTATAGTTTGCAGTTTACAGTTTTGAGTTCTCATCACGCCTTACGATTCACGCTTCACGATTTCGTCACTCGTTACTCGTCACTTGTCACAATTTCGCCGAAGGACAAATATCATTCAGAACGCATTTCCCGCATTGCGGACGACGGGCGATGCAAATTTGCCGGCCATGCTCAATCAGTAAGTGACCGAGCATCGTCCATTGCTCACGGGGAAATTGCCGCACCAGATCCCGCTCGATTTTCTCCGGATCGGCGTTTTTTGTCAATCCAATTAAATTCGCCAGGCGTTTGACATGCGTATCGACCACGACGCCCGGCACGCCGAAGGCGTCACCCAGCACGACGTTGGCGGTCTTGCGTCCGACGCCCTCGAGCTGCCGGAGTTCGTCCATGGTTCCGGGCACTTCGCCGCCGAATTTTTCAACCACCGACTGCATCGCGCCTTTGATGGCTTTGGCCTTGTTGTTGAAAAAGCCGGTCGAGCGGATGTCGTTCTTCAATTCCTCAAGGTCAGCGTCGGCAAAAGCCTGCGCATTCGGATATTTCCTGAACAAGCCCGGAGTAACCATGTTGACGCGCTTGTCGGTGCACTGGGCTGAGAGAATGGTGGCAATCAATAGTTCGCGCGGATTGGTATGTTTCAGGGCGCAGTGCGCCGCCGGATAAGCGGCGGAAAGGCGGGAGAAAATCTCTTTTGGCATTTTCATAAACCGATCTGAACTCTTAATTCTTTCAAATTAATTTCTGCCGAATATAATTCACCAAGTATACTATAATCGATATATCGAAATCGCTCTTGAATATTTGAAAAAGAGCCGAGGATTTGTTTAAAACGTCTTTCATCATCTGAGATTACATAAAAATTTACATTGCTATAGTCACTCAAGGTCGCCATTCTGCCCATTCCGGACCAAAATCCAGTTGATAATTCCACCTCAAAGGCATATTCTGGTATGAACAGATCACCTCGTGCTCTAAACCAAAGGACATCTATTTTTCTCAGAAGATCGTAGTCGGAAAATTGTAATTTTGGACAGATTTTTATTGTTGAGATTTCTTCCAGTTTTCTGTCGTTGAATTTTTTAGATTTATCAGGACAAAAGGTCTGAAATCCGCGAGTATTACCGATTTCAATCAAACGTCCTTGTAAAATTGAATGAAGACTATCTTCAACGGATGTTTTTTCCTCTGATAATTTTGGTGGAGTCAAAAGCAGTGGCCATGCATTAATAAATTCCTTGCAATTAAGCCTGTTATTTCTTCCGGAGAGAACAATATTTAAGTTAGCATCGATATTGATTTTAAACTCGCCGTTCCTATCATGGCTGATTTGTGGTAAAAATTTAAATAATAATTTTGCCGGGATTATGATAGTTCTATCGACGGAACCGCATATAAAAGAAATGAATGGATTATTTAAGTTAGCCATTTCTTCGACAGTGAGGTAATTCAAACCAAAGAAATATCTTCTATTGCCTTCCGATGCGGCACGCACCAAAACATTTGATTCCGCGATTTTATAGGTTCTGGATTTTAATACTTTGATTGGTTCGACGTTAGTCTGAAATTCGGTCGCTTTTTGTAAAAATTGATTGACGAGAATTTCTGACAGGGATAATTGTTTGGACATTTTACTCATTATATTACTTCCGTAAATATCGTTTGAAAAACTATATCAATACCTGTCATTAATCCCCATTCAAGGCTTTTTTTACAAGTTTCAATTTCGTCGAAATTTAGACTCCTACCGAGTCGTTGTCGTGCTTCCTCTTGAACCATATCTTTGGAGATATAAAAAACCAAGTCATCTTTCTGAATAGTTTCCATTTTTCTCCCTTCAATTTCCACCCTCTAATTTGCCTCATTCAGTCACATCAATCAAGCGCTTTTTACATTTAAATTTGGTTATCATTCGATTCGTTTTTTCCGACTAAAAAGCCCTGATGTGTGCCGCGTCGCTCCAATTCAGCACGGATACCATTGATGACTTCATTTTTCGATAAATGCCAGACCGGAGCGATCAGCGTGCCGGGTTTGGCTTCGCCGCACAGGCGCTGAATGGCAATTTCCGGGCGCAGACGTTCCAGGAAGTCAGCGACCAGCGCGATCCATTCCGTTTCGGAAAAGAGCGGGAAGGGATTTTCCGCGTAATATTCAGCCAGTGGCGTGTTTTTAACGATGTGCAGGTGATGAATCTTGAGCGCGTCGATTCCGAGTTCGTTCAAAATGGCTGGAGTAGCCAGAATCTCGTCGCGCGTCTCGGTTGGGAATCCCAGAATCAGATGCCCGGCGACATGCAAACCGTGGACTTTCGCCGCCGCAATTGCCTTTCTTGTCCGCGCAAAATCGTGTCCACGATGTGCCCACTCCAGCGTTTTGTCGTAAACCGATTCGATGCCGAATTCGATGGAAACGTATTTCTCGCGATTAAGCTGAGCTAGCAATTCCAAAATTTCTCCCGAAACGCAATCCGGACGGGTGCCGATACAAAGCCCGACCACCTCCGGAAACGCGAGCGCTGACCGATAAAGTTTCTCCAGTTTTTCGACCGGCGCGTAAGTATTGGTAAAAGGCTGGAAGTAAGCCAAAAACTTTTCGGCTTTGTGAAAACGCCGCATCAGCGTGATACCCTTTTGGATCTGTTCGCTAATCGTCGTTAAATTCTCCGCCCGTTGCGGCGCGAAACTCTCATTACTGCAATACAGACAACCGGTCGTGCCTTTCGTGCCGTCGCGCGTCGGGCAGGTAAATCCGGCGTCGACCGAAATCCGATAGACGCGCGCCTGAAATCTTTCGCGCAGGTAGCGGCTGTAGTGATAATAGCGCTCGTCAGGCGGGAAAGGAAGCATTGGTAGATTCAAATTGAAGATTGCAAATTGTAAATTGAAAATTGATAACGAAATAAATCTCGTGCATTAGGCTTATTCTAATTGATCGGCGACCAGAACGGCGAGGTCGGCACAGAGTGTGGTCGCAGTTTTTTCCTTCAGACCGTCGGAAAGCATGGTGGTGCAGAACGGGCAGGCAGTCGCGATAATTTGCGGATTGAGTTCGAGAAGTTCTGTGATTCGCAGAGAATTGACGCGCTGATTCGGCGCCTCTTCCAGCCACATTCGACCGCCGCCGGCGCCACAGCACAAGGCGTTTTCCGCATGGCGAGCGGCTTCCTTAAAATCCATCTGCAGGGCCTGTATGATTTGGCGCGGCGCCTGATAAATTCCATTATGCCGCCCAAGATAACAGGCGTCATGGAAGGTCAGTTTCAGGTTCGCAGGTTTGGCGAGTTTCAGGCGTCCCTGTGTCAGCAACTCGGCGATCAATTCGACATGGCTGACAACTTCATAGTTACCGCCGATCTGCGGATATTCGTTTTTCAAAGTATTGTAACAATGTGCACACTGGGTGATAATTTTGTGAACTCCGAGACGTTCGAAATTTTCGATATTCTGACGGGCTAAAGTTTGAAAGAGGTATTCGTTGCCGAGCCGGCGGGCGGCATCGCCGGTGCAGGTTTCGGCTTCGCCCATTACGGCGTAATTTACGCCGGCGGCATTCAGCAGTTTGATCATAGCCCGCGATGTTTTCTGACCGTGTTCGTCAAAAGCTCCGGCACAACCGATCCAGAAAAGATATTCGAAGTCGGTTTTTTCCTCAACGCGCGGCACTGTCAGCCCT
>JALOAB010000234.1 GCA_023229045.1 Fidelibacterota bacterium | reverse complement strand
ATGGATAATCCCCAACCTCTGCCTCGCATTCGGGTTGACGAACCGACTATTTCAATGGTCTTTTATGTCAATAATAGCCCGTTTGCCGGCAATGAATCCACCTACCTGACTTCCCGCCATTTAAAGGAACGTCTCGAACGTGAAACGCTGAAAAATGTCTCAATTCGTTTGCTGAAAGTCAAAGACCGCAATGATGCCTTTGAAGTCTGTGGGCGGGGTGAATTGCAAATGGCGATTCTAATCGAAACTATGCGTCGGGAAGGGTTTGCTATGATGGTTTCCCGTCCGCGGGTTATTACAAAAACAATTGATGAAAAGATTTTTGAGCCGGTTGAACGGGTTTTTATCGATGTGCCGGAAGAGTATGTCGGAATTATTACTGAAAATCTGGCACGCCGTAAAGGACGTCTCACCAATCTGATCAATCCGGGACATGGTCGCGTTAATCTGGAAATACTCGTTCCCACGCGGGGTCTGATCGGCTTCCGTAGTCAGTTTCTGACTGATACCAAGGGCACCGGCGTAATGAATACTCTATTTGAAGATTTTCAACCCTGGTTCGGTTTAATTCCACAACGCTCTAACGGCGCAATCGTCGCCGATCGTAACGGTCGGGTCACGGCTTATGCCAGTCACGGGATGGTTGATCGCGGTGAACTTTTCGTCGCTCCCGGTCTGGCAGTCTATCAGGGTATGATCATCGGCGAACGTAATAAAACCGGCGATCTGGAAGTCAATATCACCCGCGAAAAAAAACTCACCAACATGCGAGCCGCCGCGGCCGACATGACCATTGTTTTACGCCCGCCGCGCAATTTAACACTCGATCAGTCTATTGAGTTTATTGCCGCCGATGAACTGGTAGAGGTCACGCCTATGAGTATTCGACTGCGGAAAATGGAACTGGATCCGACCAGGCGAAAACATCAAGCCTGGTTGGATAATAACAACCAATGATTTATCCTATTTCCAAGAAATTCATCTGAAATCCAAGTAAGACAGACTTACCCGCTAAAATTAAATTCAAAAAATAATATTCAATTAAAAAGAGTCGATCAATCGGTCGAAAGCTTGAATAACATGATCCGGTCATTACCGGTATCGGCGATATAAACGATTTGCTCTTCAATATAAGGAGAAACCGCAATCCCTTTCGGTTGATTGAAACTAAATTATAATTTTTTAAGTTATTAATTACGAATATATTATTTTGGGTGGTCGTTGAATGGTCAACATCATTGAAAATCGAAAAAAAGTATTTTGAGCGAGAGACGGGACTTGAACCCGCGACAGCCACGTTGGCAACGTGGAGCTCTACCAACTGAGCTACTCTCGCAAAACCAAAAAGCGCGTAAATTTAAAGCCACCATTTACTTTATGCAATAATTTTTATACTTGATGCTAAAGACTAAATAATCTAATTTCTGCGCAATGGAAAATCGTAAATATTGCATCATTATTCCAGCCTATCAGGCGGCTGTAACTCTTCCCTCGCTGATTGAAATCATTTCCGAACAATTCGCTGAAAACAATATCTTTATTGTCGACGATGGCTCGACAGACCTAACGTCTGAAGTATTAAATGCTTATCCGCAAATCAATATTATAAAACACCAGATCAATCGCGGTAAAGGCGCCGCGCTATCTTCCGGTTTTCGAAAAGCCCGACAACTGGATTATGACTATGCGATCTGCCTCGACGCCGATTTGCAACACGATCCGAATTACATTCAGAAATTTATCAATTCTCAGGTTGCGAATCGGGTCGATCTTGTCCTCGGCAGACGCCATTTTGACTACCACGCGATGCCATTTCATCGGATTTTATCCAACACGATCACCTCTTTTTTAATTTCAATCCGCACCAGCCGACGGATCCACGACAGTCAGTGCGGCTATCGTCTAATCAACCTGAATGTGGTTAAGAATTTGATATTTTACGAAGATGGATTCCAATTCGAAAGTGAAATCCTCATCAAATTACTTTCTGCCGGATATAGATATACCGAAGTTGAAATTCCGACGATATACAATACGAACCGAAGTTCAATCAACAATATTAGAGATACTTTAAAATTCATACTTCTTTTCTTCAAGAGTTATCTTTGGTCTTAATTTTTTTACGAATGTTCCAGGTCTGCTCAAACTATCGTAAATTGCCGCCGTTTTTAAGTTGGAGATTCAATGATTAATGATATAATCAAAATGATCGCGATTACTTTCATCCCCACGTTGGAATTGCGGGCTTCTATTCCCTTCGGCATCTTCGCGACTGATCTATCCTGGCAAATCGTATTCGGCGTCTGTATCATCGCTAATATAATTATCGGAATCATAATCTATTTTTTAATGGAATTAATCATTAAAGTGCTTACGATGATTCCAATTATCAGCCGACTCTGGGATAACTATGTCGAAAAGACTCAGCATAAAATTCAGAAAGGAGTCGATAAATATGGCGAATGGGCCGTCGCAATTTTTATCGGCATTCCCTTGCCGGGGTCAGGCGTTTATACGGGAGCTCTGGCTTCCTACCTGATTGGTTTAAAGTTCAAGAAATTTATCGTTGCAAATATTATTGGCGTCTTAATCGCTGGAATAATCGTAACGGCTATTTGTTTGACCGGCGTCGGCGTCAGTAATATTTTTATCAAACGTATGTAATCTTTCTATTTGAATATTCTGACGCTTTGTAATAAATTTGCTCGCTTTTTGTAATTGAAATTACGGGGCGTAGCGCAGCCCGGTTAGCGCGCTTGGTTCGGGACCAAGAGGCCGGAGGTTCAAATCCTCTCGCCCCGACGAAAACTTTATTATCAGTGTTAATTATCCAACTTGTTGACGAGAGATAATTTTTAAACATTACTACATTTTATCGTAAATATTTGAAATAACCGAATGAACCTATATATCCCCGGTTCCTCCGTTAGGAGTTCCTTCGGAAAAATCCGGGCGCCCCGACGAAATCTTTATTTAACAAATAGACAGGCAGGAATGCCTGTCCTACGATTAATCCTTTGTATCTTTTTAAAATATTTCTATAATAACGCAACTATTTGGAGTTAATTATGAAGCATTCGAGTTATCCCAATTACGTCACCAGGTTTTATGATCTGGTATATGCCGACGTTCGTGACGCCGTCGATGTTAATTTTTACCTGAGAAAAATTCGGGAAACAAGCGGACGTGTACTCGAAATCGGAGTTGGTACCGGTCGTATCTTTCGCCGAGCGCTGACCGCCGGAGCCGATATTTACGGGATCGACAACAGCGCCAGCATGTTAAAGCGCCTGCGAAAAAACCTTGCGCCTGAAGAACATCACAGAGTTAGTTTACAGAGCGCCGTCGATTTTAAATTTGACATGAAGTTCGATCTGATCCTGGCTCCTTTTCGAGTCTTTTCGCACCTTAATACAATCGAAGAACAACTCTCAGCCTTGCGGAATATCAGGCAATATTTAACTAACAAAGGCTTATTGATTTTCGACCTTTTTGTACCCAATCCGAAAATGCTCGCTGAAGGAATTTCGGAATTATTGGATTTTACGGGCGAATATGCTCCCGGCAAAAAGGTCCGGCGATATGTCTCCTCATATTCCAATATTGTCGAACAGATGATATACGGCAAAATGAAATTCGTCTGGGATACGAACAAAGGAAAGATTTCCCGGGAGTGGAATTTCACGATGCGGTTTTTCTTTCGCTATGAATTGGAGCATTTAATTCAACTCGCAGGATTAAATTTGGTCACAATACTCGGCGATTTTCAGAGACATAAATTGAATAAAAATTCAAAAGAGTTTATCGTTATTTGTTTTAAATGAAACAGCCGGTCACTGCCGGCTGTTGATTGAACTTGTACGCCCGGAAGGATTCGAACCCTCAACATTCAGGTCCGTAGCCTGACGGTCTATCCAGTTGGCCTACGGGCGCATCAATCAAAA
>JALOAB010000232.1 GCA_023229045.1 Fidelibacterota bacterium | reverse complement strand
TTGTAATATCGTCACCAACGGCACCCACATCCGGGATTGGGCGCCGCAGATCGTCGAATCCGGTTTGGACGAAATCATCTTCTCGCTGGACGGACCGGAAGAGATCCACGATAAAATCCGCGGGGTTCCAGGTACTTATCAAAAAGCCATGGAAGGTTTCCGGCAACTGGCCGAGCTCAAAAAAACTCATCACACCGATAAACCGATGGTAAATATCAATTGCACTTTGACTGATATGAATTACCGGCTTATCGATGAAATCATCGCTATCGCCGAAAATATCGGGACTTGCGGACTGACTCTCCATCATCTCCTTTTCCTGGATCGCCCGACGGTCACCGAATTCATCCCCTCTTTCCAGGCAAAATTCGGGCAGGCGCCGACCGACTGGCTCGGTTTTATCGTCGATCGACTGCCGGAAATCGATCCTGAATATCTGATCGCAAAACGGAATGAATTAAAGAATCGTCAATATCGGACCGACGTCACTTTTTATCCGAATCTGGAAGACGCGGAAATTCGTCAGTGGTATACGCAATTCCCGTTTAAAGCCACTTCCTACAAAAATCGCTGTCAGAGTCTCTGGGCAACGGCTTATGTTTTCCCGGATGGCGCGATACGACCTTATCATACCATGAATTTTACTCCGGGAAGCATACGGGAAGAGAAATTCTCGAAAATCTGGAATAATTCTACCTATACTAATTATCGACGGTATATTAAAAAACATAAATGCTTTTCGGTATGCGCTAAGGGTTGTACCGAGTTTTTCCGTTATTAATCCGAAGATTAAAAATTGACTAAGAAAAAAACATTGGTTAAATTGCTCGAAAAAGAGACCGGTTTATGGAAAAAATACTCATAGTCGATGATGAACAGGAAGTCGCCGAACTACTTGAGGAATTACTGACTCAGTTCGGTTACGCAACCGCCATGGCTTTCACCAAAGCCGAAGCCGTTGACCGGCTGAAAGATTTTTCGCCAGGAATCGTTCTGCTGGACATCCGTTTGCCTGACGGAGACGGCATTTCCATTTTAAAAGAAATCAAAGCCACCTATCCGGCTATTGAGGTTATTATGATAACCGGACTGGCCGATCGGGACATCGCCTTACAAGCTCTGAAAGAAGGCGCCGCCGATTACATCTGTAAACCGATCGATCTGGATTATCTGGCAAATAGTGTTCTGGCAAAAGTCGTAACCCGTTTCGATATGGATGCTCCCGTATCCTGAAATTATGACAGGTAGGTTGATTTTTTCAGTTAATAATTGCGGAGAGAGATGAGACTATCTGATATGTTAAGCCTTCCTCAGAAGGTGATTTTAGCACTTATTTTACTGAGCACCTTAAGCCTGGCGCAGGGTCGCGAATCAATCATCGCCGCCGATTTTTATCGGGACGAGGTTACTCTGGTGCCGGGCGATAGATTAAAAATTTCCTATGTGGATATCGGGCCGCAGGGCAATCCAATCGAAAAAATCTCGATCGTTGAAGTCCGTCACGACGGCACCATTTTTCATGAATTGCTTAAGGTCATATATGTCCAAAACCTGACCATCAAACAGATTGAAGAACTGATCAACGTTAAATTATCGGAATTCTTTACCCAACCGCAGGCTGTGGTCAGCATAATTTCCAAGAGCACCAACAAAGTCTTTCTCTGGGGCGGCGTCAATCAAGTGGGGGTCTATGAGGTAACACCCGGAACCAGGATCGCCGAATTTATTATTCAACGAGGTGGTGTGACTGCCGATGCCGATATAAGTAAAATCACCCTGACCCGCAAAGACGGTACGGTTGTCATTTTTAATCTCGAGCGTTATTTATTCACCAATGAAGAGGTCAATAACGTCGAATTGCGTAACGAGGATAAAATCATCGTTCCCCGCATCGTTATGAAAGACGAGTACGCGCGCCTCTCCAAAGGTTACATTCTGCAAGCTGGCAACGTCATTGAAATTGCCATTAACGAGTTGTCTATCATGGATAAGAATCCCGCCAAACCGGAAAATTATATCATCGATCAGGAGGGTAATATTTTTCATCGGCGCTTTGGTCTGGTGCGCCTGGGCGGGCTAAGTGTTGACAAAGCTCAGTCCACAATAGCCGATATGGCTAAAAAATATTACCGCGAGCCGATCGTCACTATCGACGTCGTCGAACTGACTTCGCGGAGCGTTTTCGTGTTCGGTGAAGTGAATCGGCCTGGAATTTATCCCATCGAAGGCAATATCCGGCTGGCTGAATTCCTGGCCAATATTGGCGGTCTGACCCAAAAGGCTGACTTGCGTAAGATAATCGTGACCCGCGAAGATGGCAAACCGGTGACCTTTGACCTTGACGAATACCTTTTCGAAAGACGCGACGATAAAAACATCTACCTGGAAAATGGCGACCGGATTATTGTCTTGAGCCGGTCGCGCGGTTTCTTCGTCAATCTGGCTGAGAAAGTTCAGCCTTTTTCTACTCTTTTCCAAATCGTTTCGACTATTTTAACCATCTATATGATATTCACTTATAAATGATAAGATGAACTGATTATGGCCCATTACGAGTTAAATCTGCGCGATTACTGGCGCATTATTCGCAAGAAAAAAATCATTGTTATCGTTACCCTCGTAATGTTAAGCGGATTCAGTTTGATCTTCGCTATCATGAACCGACCGACGCCGTTGTATCGCGCCACCGCCAGCCTAAAAATCGAACGCAATACCAGTCTGTCTGGTTTGTATATGTATAGTATCTCCTGGGGAAGTGGCGACGATCTCGCCACGCGCGCCGAAGAGATTAAAAGTTATCCCATGATGGAAAAAGCCGCTCAGTCGATGGGCTTGATCGATTCCTCACTGACATCCGAGGAAATCCGGACCAACAAAGGATACTTCGATATCGTGTCGAAATTAAAAGCGCGGGTCAACACCGAGCAGGAAGGCTATACCAACATAATCAATATAATCATCACCGATTATGATCCGGTTTTCACCGCCAATCTGGCGAATGCCCTCGCCGAGGTCTATGAAAGCGAAAGCTTCAAGGAAAAAAATAACCAATCCGAAAAAGCTCTCGAGGCGGTCCGCAATCAACGCGCTCTGGCTGAAAAAGCCTTGCGCAGTTCTGAACTAAAAGTGCAAAATTATCGCGAACAGAATAAACTGGCAACGCTGGATGGCACCTCTACCCGATTAACCAGTGACCTTAACACCGCCGAATCTAATCTGGACAAAATCCGTAACGACATCCACCAGATTGATAATGTTCTGCGCGAAATCGAGGGCAATCGGGAATATATCTACATGGCCAATCTAAGTTTGCTTCTCAGTCAATCCAACCGTTTCCTGGAAGACCTGCAAACTCAACTCAATAAAACCCGTGTACAGATTACCAATTATTCCCAGCATTATACTGCCCAGCATCCGGTAATGTTAGACCTTCAACAACAATTAAGAAATAATGAGAAAAGGTTCGTCAGTGAATTAAAATCATTCCGGCAAAACCTGGCCCGGGCTGAGGTAATTGCCGAAGAAAAATATAAAAAGATCGACGAGGAGTATAAATCACTGCCCTTACTGGGACTAACCCTGACCAATCTTGAACGGGAACGTGATATTAACACCCAGATTTACCAGCAGTTGGAAATCCGATACCAGGAAGCTCTCATCCGATATTCGGAACAGATCAAGGAAGTTTTTATTATCCGACCGGCGTTCGTACCAACCGCACCGATCAATCCAACCATGATCGGCCCGACCACCGCGATCGGTACGATTATCGGTGTAATTCTCGGCATCGTCCTGGCTTTCGTGGCCGAAACCCTCGATACGACCTTCAGTACTATCGACGATATTGAAAAAACCCTCGATACGACCGTAATGGGGATCGTGCCTTTTGTCGATATTCAGGCATTGAAAGCCCAACTCGTCGAGAAATCCGAATCTACTATCCCCGACGAAATCCTGG
>JALOAB010000231.1 GCA_023229045.1 Fidelibacterota bacterium | reverse complement strand
CGCAAATCGCCTGGGTTTCCGGATCGGAATAATTTTCCAGTAAATCCAGATAAAGGTTCAGCGTGGCCGGATATTTTCCCAGTGATAAGAGCGCTTCAGCCAGAGTCACCTTGACTTCCTTGATATATCTGGAATCCGGGTAATTGTTCAAAAATTCGCGTGCCAGAACAAGACTGCGTTCGGCTTCGCCCAATCGATAATTAGTTTTAATCAACATCAGTGCGGAAGTTGTCAGAAAGGGATTTTCAGCAATGGGAGCGCTATTGATCGTCTGGAATATTTGCTGGGCGTCCCAGTACTTCTCGGCATTGTAGCAGGCGACGCCTTCATTGAGCAAGTTCTGGAGCTCTGCGACTGTTTGCGCAGATGAAAAATTAATCGCCAGCGCCAGCAGGATGACGATCAGGATTGTAGCAGGATAAATTTTTTTTCTCATAGTCACAAGCTATTTTATTCCCATTCGATAGTGGCGGGCGGTTTGGAGGTAATATCATAAACGACGCGATTAATACCGCGGACTTCGTTGACAATCCGGTTGGCGATCCGGCTCAGCAGAGTGCCCGGCAGGCGCGACCAATCGGCGGTCATGCCGTCACTACTGTTGACCGCCCGCAATGCCAGGACGCTTTCATAAGTGCGCTTATCACCCATGACGCCGACTGTTTTAACCGGGATCAGGATAGCAAAAGCCTGCCAAACCCGATTGTAATAGCCGCTCTCACGCAACTCTTCTATATAAATCGCATCCGCCCGGCGCAGTAAATCCAGGCGGCGCGGAGTAATCTCGCCCAGAATGCGCACTCCCAACCCGGGACCGGGAAAGGGATGCCGCATTAAAATGTTTTCGGGAAGTTCCAGTTCGCGACCGATCTTGCGCACTTCGTCCTTGAACAGGCAACTGAAAGGCTCGATAAGTTTCAGATTCATGCGCTTCGGTAAGCCGCCGACATTGTGATGACTTTTAATAACCTGCGAAGGACCGTGGACTGAACGGCTTTCGATAACATCGGGATAGAGGGTGCCCTGTGCCAGGAATTTCACCCGCGGATACTTAGCGGCGATTTCTTCGAAAGCCTTGATGAATTCGCGACCGATGATCTTGCGTTTGCGCTCCGGATCGCTCACTCCCTTGAGGGCTTTTAAAAAGCGACCTGAATAATTGTAACTGCGGATCGGCAAACCCATCTGCTCTTTCAACTGAGTTACCACCTGAGCCTGTTCGGTTTGGCGCAGTAATCCGTGATTGATGAACACCGGGATACAGCGCCGTCCGATCGCGCGGTTGATTATCACTCCCATTACCGAGGAATCGACACCGCCGCTTAAAGCCATCAGAACCTGATCCTGACCGGTACGCTGACGAATTTCCTCAATGGTTTGTTCGATGAAGAGTCCCGGCGTCCAATCCGGTTGCAGATTAGCAATTTTAAAAAGGAAATTGGATAGGATTTTTCCGCCTTCGGGAGTGTGCTCGACTTCCGGATGAAACTGCAAGCCCATGATGCGTCGGGTCTTATGGGTCAGAGCCGCCGGCGCGCCATTATTCGACATGGCAATGATTTCAAAGCCATCTGGCAATGAATCGACGTGGTCACCATGACTCATCCAGACCTGAGTCTGGCGCTCGATTCCGTCGAACAGAATATTTTTGTCTTTAACCTTAATCTGGCTGGGACCGTATTCGCGGTGATGATCGGAATGGACGCGCGCTCCGAAATGCGCCGCAATCAATTGTAAGCCGTAGCAGATGCCCAGAATGGGTAAATCGAGTTCAAAGAAATCCGGCGACAACTGCGGTGCGGCATCGGCGTAGACGCTGGCCGGTCCACCCGCAAGAATCAACGCTTTTACCGACTGATCGACCGCCGCCCGGGCGGTGACAGTCGGTGGAACAATTTCCGAGTAAACCGACATCTCACGCACACGGCGGGCAATCAATTGGGTATATTGCGAACCAAAATCGATAATCCAAACCTTACTGATACTACTCATATTTTTTCTATCTCCGGAATCCATTTGTTTAATTCGGGAATAAAGTCATAATTGGTTAAATCATATTTGACAGGGGTGATTGAAATCAGGTTTTCCCGAATCACGACGTCGTCCACATCCTCGCCTTCGGCTAATTCGGCTTTCTTGCCGTCCATCCAGTAATAGACGCGATTGCGCGGATCGATCCGCTTGTCGAAAAGTTCGGCGAAATTGGCCATGCCCTGACGGGTTATGCGTACACCACGGATCTGGGCAAAAGGGACATTCGGCACATTAATATTAAGCAGGGTGCGTTCCGGCAGACCTTTAGCCAATACAAGCCGGGCGATTTTAATCGCAAAGTCTGCGGCGGGTTCAAAGATCGGATCGGTAAAAGTAGTCAACGAAATGGCGATTGACGAAATTCCCAGAATCGTGCCTTCGGTCGCGGCTGAAACTGTGCCGGAATAAATCACATTTATACCGGCATTGGAGCCGAGATTGATGCCGGAAATCACCAAATCCGGACGTCGCTCGAGGAGCGCCCCGACCGCGATCTTAACGCAATCAGACGGCGTGCCCGAAACCGAATAACCGTGCCATAATCCGTTTTTATCATAATTCATAACCCGGATCGGATCGGTCAGGGTAATAGCATGACCGACGGCACTTTTTTCACTATCCGGCGCCACGACAATTACTTCACCAACTTTCTGCATCGCCTTCGCCAGAAAATTAATGCCCGGCGCGCCAATTCCGTCGTCATTGGTAACAAGAATAAAGGGTTTATTGTTTTTCATAGAAAAAATGTAAGAGTTTACTGATCAATTGTTTCAATTCAGAACGCGGTGAAATGATGTCGATGAATCCCTTTTCCAGCAAGAGCTCGGCATGCTGAAAGCCTTCCGGCAGTTCATGACCAATGGTTTGCTTGATGACCCGCGGACCGGCAAATCCGATAAAAGCGCCCGGCTCGGAAATTATCAAATCGCCGAGCATGGCAAAACTGGCGGTCGTTCCACCAGCCGTCGGATCGGTCAAGATCGAGATGAATAATCCGCCTTCTTCGTGAAAGCGGGCTAGTTTAGCGCTGGTTTTGGCCATCTGCATCAGTGAATATATACCTTCCTGCATCCTTGCCCCGCCGGACTGTGAGATGATAATCAGCGGAACTTTCATTTCACGGGCTTTATCGGTGGCGCGGGCGATCTTTTCACCGACTACCGAACCCATACTGCCGCCGACAAAATTAAAATCCATCACGCATAGTACGGCCGGGACATCATCGATCCGACCGCTGACGGTTTTAACCGCTTCATTCGAGCCGGTTTGACTCATCGCCAGTTTCAAGCGGTCAGCATATTTTTTGGAATCCTTGAATTTCAGCGGGTCATTTGATTGCAACTCCTGTCCGAATTCCTCGTATTCCTTTCCGACCAGCATGTGGATATAACTATCGCAAGCAATCCGGAAATGATAGCGGCAATGGGTGCAGACCCAGTAATTTTTATCGAGTTCACGTTTATAGAGATATTCGCTACAACCCGGACATTTCACCCACAGTCCGTCCGGGATGACCTTTTTCTCTGCTCCCAGCAGACCCTTTTTCGTTCTTTGAAACCAATCAGCCATTTTTACCTCGTTAAAGCGGGCGGGTTAATATCAGAGCATCGTCCTTATTTTCATAGTAGTGCGACCGACGACCGGTTACCGAAAACCGATACTTCTCATATAACCGGCGGGCGGCTTCGTTGTGCTCATTGACTTCCAGCGTAATTGTCTTAGCTCCGTTGCGTTGCGCGATTTCAAAAGCGAAATTTAACAATTTTCCACCTAAACCGGCACTCCTAAATTCCGGGTGGACGGCAATATTAGCGATGTGTGACTCATCGGCAACAATCCAGATGATGATGTACCCGACGATTTTCTTATCTTTTTCAAGTACATAAAAGCGGCTGATCGGATTATGCAATTCGTGTCTGAAAAAATCCTCAGTCCAGGC
>JALOAB010000230.1 GCA_023229045.1 Fidelibacterota bacterium | reverse complement strand
AAGTAAATGCCCGTGAAATTCTGGATTCGCGCGGCAATCCGACGATCGAAGTTGAAGTTTTGACCGAAAGCGGTTATTACGGCACCGCCGCCGTACCGTCCGGCGCTTCCACCGGCGAACACGAGGCTGTCGAACTGCGCGACGGCGACAAAACTCGTTATATGGGCAAAGGCACCCTGAAAGCCGTTGAAAACGTCAATGAAATCATCGCCCCGGAAATCATCGGCGAAGACGTTCTCAATCAAACTTACATCGACAATCTAATGATCGAACTCGACGGAACTCCGAATAAGGCCAAATTCGGCGCCAACGCCACTCTCGGCGTTTCGCTGGCGGTCGCCCGCGCCGGAGCCAATTTCGTCAGCCTGCCGTTCTATAAATATATCGGCGGCGTTAACGCCCGCGTCCTGCCGGTCCCGATGATGAACATCCTGAACGGCGGCAAACACGCCGACAATAACGTCGATCTGCAGGAATTCATGATCTTCCCGGTCGGCGCTTGCTGTTTCGCCGATGCTCTGCGGATGGGCGTGGAAACCTTCCATCAATTAAAAGGCGTTCTGAAGAAAAAAGGCCTGAACACCTCGGTTGGTGATGAAGGCGGATTCGCTCCCAACCTGCGCTCCAATGAAGAAGCCGTTGAGGTTATTCTGGAAGCCGCCGGCAAGACCGGCTATAAAGTCGGCAAGGAATTGTTCATCGCCCTCGATCCGGCTTCCTCCTCATTCTACAATACAAAAACCAAAAAATATGAATTGAAGTCCGAAAACCGCGACCTGACCTCTGAAGAAATGGTTGATTACTATAAGAATCTGGTTGAAAAATATCCAATCATTTCGATTGAAGACGGCATGGCGGAAGATGACTGGGCTGGCTGGAAACTGATGGTTAAAAAACTCGGTTCGAAAATCCAGATCGTCGGCGACGATTTGACCGTTACCAACGTCGAACGTCTGTCGCGCGCCATCAAGGAAAAAGCGATTAACTCGATCCTGATCAAATTGAACCAGATCGGCACTTTAACGGAAACCCTGAATGCCATCGAACTGGCCCATCGCAGTGGATTCACGACCGTCATTTCGCATCGTAGTGGCGAGACCGAAGACACGACCATTGCCGACCTGGCCGTCGCGGTCAATTCCGGGCAAATCAAGACCGGATCAGCCTGCCGTACCGATCGTATCTGCAAATATAACCAGCTCCTGCGCATTGAAGAAGAACTGGCCGATGACGCAATTTTTGGAGGAACGCGCATATTTAAATGAGAAAAAGGCAACCTGCGATCACCCGCCGTCGTAAGAGCGGTACGGGTTACTTGCATAACCTGTACTGGATACTCGGATTGCTGTGCGTGATCAGCCTTTTCATAATCTTTTTCGTGATTGGCGATTACGGTCTTTACCAAATATACTTACTGAATAAACAAAAGAGTCGGATAGAAAACCATCTGGTGGAATTAAAACTTGAACAAGATTCCTTGCTGATGGAAAAAGCCCGCCTGGAAGGCGATTTACAGTACATTGAGAAGCTGGCCCGCGAAAAATATCGGATGGCTAAAAAAGGCGAAAAAGTCTTCCGGGTTATTGAAAAACCGACCGAGCGGGTAAACTGACCGTACAGTTTTTGGCCATCTTCATCGGCATTGAATTATTAAATAACGAGGTCTCATGGATATTGCCACTCTGATTGGATTAATCGCGGGAATTTTCTTAATCGTGTTCTCGATTGCCGGAAAAGAGGGGGAGGCGGCCTATTTTTGGGATTTCTCATCACTCTTGCTGGTTTTAGGGGGAACGATTGCCGCCACTTTCGTTAATTATCCCATGAAAAATCTCTGGAGCGTCTTCAAAGTAGTTAAAAACGCCTTTAAACGTACCGGATACAGCTACCAGCTAATCATCGATAATTTTGCCGATCTGGCGTCCAAAGCTCGCAAATCCGGTCTGATCACTCTCGAACCAGATTTACCGAATATCCAGGATAATTTCATGCGGAAAGGCATTGAACTGGCTATTAACGAAAAAGACCAGGAGCGTTTGCGAAATTACCTGAACCTCGAGTTGTCCAATATTCATAAACGTCATATTATCGGACAAGAGATATTTTTCTATATGGGAACCTATGCTCCAGCCTTCGGAATGGTCGGCACAATCGTCGGTCTCATCATCATGATGAAAAATTTTACGATGCAGGGCGGCGGCGGTTCGCTCGGTACCATGGCAAGTGCTTTTCAATTTGATATAGCGTCACAGTTTAAAACCCTGTTGAGCGGAATGGGTTTGGCGCTTCTGACCACGTTTTACGGTCTTCTGCTGGCCAATCTTTTATTCATTCCATTGGGTGGCAAACTCAAACGCCGTTCAGAGGAAGAAATCATGCTCAAGGAAATTATGATCGAAGGTATCCTCTGCCTGCATAACCGGGATCATCCTTTAGTCGTCCGCGAAAAACTTAACACGTTCGTACCCCTGAAAGAACGCAAGGAGGAAAAGCTGAAACAGCCGGCGAAAAAGTAGTCGCTCGACCGGCAGATTTGTCAACTTAAGGTCGTTTCTCAAAAACGATCGCCCTAATGAAGGAGGAATAATTGTTACAGCGTATTTTATGTTGTTGGCTGTTGTTTATTTGTTCAATCCAGGCCGCTTTCGAGGTTCAGAATAACGCCGCCGCAATCATTGCAGGCGGTGGTCAGGTTTCAATTGCGCCGGAGGGTTCAAACCCGGCCGCGTTGGTTAATAATCGAGGCTTTGCGGGCAGTCTGAATTATTCGAATCTGTATGGCATCAAGAACCTGCGGCTTTGGAATTGCAATTTCTTTTACACAACCCGAAGGCAGTCCGGTTATGCTCTGCGACTTCACGCGCTCGGCAATCCAATTTATCAGGAAAAGACTCTCAGTCTTGCCTGCGGACAGCTGATTTTACCGCTGATCGCACTGGGTATTTCCGTCAATTATTACGATTTGACGATTGCCGATTACCGTCATACGAGCGCCCTTGGCTTCAACTGCGGCGCAAAATTTTTCCCTGATACGGTTCTTAGTTTTGGGCTTTATTTTGAAAATGTTAACGCTCCGAAAATTTGCGCCGGACAAGAATCGCTCCCGCAAGTTTTCGCTTTTGGCTGGCGCTGGCAACCAATCCGCCGCGGCGAGCTGTCGGGAGAATTATACAAGGACACGCAACGCCCGTTTACTTTCCGCAGTGGCGTCCGCATCGAAATCATCCGCGGTTGCTATCTGCTGACCGGCATTCAGCTTAATCCCGACCGACTCGCGGGTGGTCTGGAAATCAACTGGCGTAAAATCCGGATTGCCCTGGTGGTTCAGCATCATCCAACCCTGCCTTACACATTTTATTACGGATGCGGAATAAACCTTTAATTGGATTCATTTTCGGCTGTCTGATAACGGGGATTGTCTGCAACCTGGCATTCGGCCAGAGCAATCTCCCGGCCGATCTTTCGGATAGCTATTTCACCGATGACGAATTGGATATTGACGAATTGCAGGAATTAATCTACGCTTATCAGGATAATCCACTGCTCTGGGAAACCTGCAAGGTAAAAGACTTGCGGATTCTCCCGTTGAGTGATCATCTTAAAAGTCGACTGATTGATCTGAAACGTCATCATCCCAAGTTCCTGGACTGGCAAGTTCTTCAATCTGATACCGTCTTTACAATCGCCGAACTTGAAGTAATTCGACTTTTTATCAATTTCGAAAAAGCGTACGCCAAATCCGGCCAGATGTTGCACTATATTTCTCTGCGGAAGCAGGAAAACGCCACTAATTTACAGAAATCACTCCAAAGAGTACGTTACAATACCCGTCAGGGCTGGTTTGGCGGCCTGGTTCTGGAGAACGACCGCGACGAACCTCGAATCTGGGACTATCGCAATTTCAGTTTGCGCTCGCCGCAATATTTTAACCGACTCGACCTGTGGGGCGGCGCCTATCGTCTGCAATGGGGACAGGGTTTGCT
>JALOAB010000229.1 GCA_023229045.1 Fidelibacterota bacterium | reverse complement strand
GGTCAATTCGATCACCCCGTTGTATTCTTCCAGCTCACCCGTCACTTCAATCGAGTCGCCCTGCTCCAGGTTGGTAATGGATTGGTCGAACAGGTTCAAGCCGCGGCCGCTATTATCCTGAAAATAGGCTGACGTGCGCGACGTGATAATAATATTGGAACCAATCGTGACCACTCCCTTCAAGGTCACGGTTTCGCCGTCATATTCATCCCAGTTTTCGCGGATGGTTTTGATAGTCAGCACTTCGGGCGGCGGCTGGATTTTGATAATATTCAGATTGGAAGCGCCGATCAGCCCGGAAGTGTCTCGGGCTTCGATTTTGTAAAACAAAGTGTCAGCCGCGGTAAAAGGTCCGACGGTGGCGGAATAAGTCGTCCCGAACGTCAATGCCATATTGGCCGTATCGCTGACCGCTTGAAATTCATAAATAAGGTCAACTCCCGCGATCGGTCCGTCATCGGTGACATTGACCGAAAAGGTGATCGACTGACCAATAATTGGATCTGTGGGCGAATAGACCATATTGGACAATTTCGGCTTGGTATTGCCGACCGAAACCACACCCCAGGTAACGTTCAGATTTTCACCGGTTTCGTCATGCCCGGTGATGCCGTTGCCGCCGGAGGATGGCTCGGCGCCTTCATCACTGACGCGCTGGAGTTTAAAACCGTCGGTATGCGTCGGCGCGAAGGTCTGCTGGGCGACCGGCGTGTCGTTCTGATAACCGGCAACGCCGCTTTTATCAACCGCGCACAGCAGACTGCCCCAGATGACATAATCGACATCTTTGACAGTCGTCGAACTGCCATCCCAGTAAAATAAAACCAAAGTCTCGGCGCTGTTATCCAGGTATGCCGGCGCCCCGCCTTTGGTAGTCTGACCGTCTATGGCATGACGCATATCGTCCTTTATCGCTAAATCAGGCGCTGAGCCGTAGTAGCCCTGATAAGCCGCTGTGGTCGTCGCCGCAATGATGATTTCGCCTTTGGCGGGCAGACTGTAGCCTTGCGGAAAACGGGCGATGAAATCCGAGCCGCTTCCACTCCAATAATTACTTTCAGATGGCAGATTATAGTAGAATTTTTGATTAGCCGTGTCGGTCGCATCGGTGAGGTAATAATCACTCAGGTCAATCGCATTGTCCGTCGGATTGTAGAGCTTGATATACTCGGCGTTGCTGGCAGAGCTACTGCCGGGTTGTAGGACAATCTCGGAAACGACGACATGATCCTGAGCCGCCAGAAACAGAACCGGTATCAGCATGAACCATGTCAGAATAATTCTTTTTTTCATAGGTTACTTCAGGTATAACATTTTTTGCGTTTTTACTCTGTTGCCGGCTTGCAGTTGGACAAAATACACGCCGGATGTGAATTTGCTGGCATCCCAGACTTTCGAATACCGTCCGGCATTGGCATGACCGCTGGCGATTACGTCGATTTTCTGACCAAGGATGTTGAATACCGCGACTTCGAAGGCGCTGTTCTTGTCCAGTTCCCAGCTGATTGTAGTCGCCGGATTGAATGGATTCGGATAAGCCGGACTCAGGTTGAATGCTAAAGCCTTCGGGGCGGGCTCTTCTTTGATTCCAACCAGATCGGTAATGTCTTCGGCATAGCCGATCAGAGTCTGGTAAGTGGTCTTAAATTTACTACCGACTCCCATGAATGTATAGGAACTACCGATCACTATAGTCGATGTATCGATACCTGTTGCGCTTACGATGCGTGCGATAGTTGTATCAATTCCGGTTACTACAGAAATATCAGTGCCGGTATAAACTACTGGATCAGTGGTATAAGTTGCAGTCTTTTTAACAACCTGTCCGGAAAATTCGATCAGGGTGCCTTCCCAGTCACTGCTGTTGGCGCCGGCGACACTCACGCTTTGAGCGACCGGCAATTCATTCCCACTGGATATTTCTTTATAAATGAAATCAGTCAGTTCAACAGTCGTAATATATTTGTCAACATACCCCACCACCATCAGTTCGTCGCCGCGGGTAATATTCGTATCCATAGCATAATTGTATAGATTCAAACCGCGCCCGAATTCATCCTGAATATAAGCGGAAGTGTAACTATTGCTGAGCACATTAGCGCCAATGGTCACAATTCCTTTGATCGTGACCAACTGACCGTCGAGAGTGCTGAAATTGGTATGAATATTGGCGACCGTCTCGGGGGTGCTGTTGGCGATGATCACTGACTGGGACGCCGACTGACCGGTATTGGAGGCATTGTCCGCGGCGTAGATATAAAACTGGATAATGCTATTGCCGGTCTGCCCCGAAGGGATCAAGCCCATGTAGGTGTCGCCTTCTTCATTCCACATCTCGGCTTCGTTGATCAGACTACCCGATGCGCCATAAAAGATCCTCGCCGAATCAATCTCACCCTCGACGGCGGTGATCGTGGCGCTGACCGTAATCTCATCGGCTGAGGTCACGAATTCCGGCTCATAACTAATATCGGTAATGACCGGGGCGTTCGGATTGGAGCTGTGTGAACCGAGATTATCAACATTATCTTTTTCATATTCAATCCATTCACCTGGGATATAAGTTGAACTGCCATACATAACCGTATTCTTACGTCTTAATGTTACGTCAATAATAATACTATCGGAACGATTAGGATCGCCAACTACATCCACTAATAAACCGTTACGGAATAAGCCAACTGCATCGTTGCCATTAAAATTAATAACATCCTCATCGATAATATTTACGTTTGGATAAATACCAGTACTAATTTTTCCTAGTACAATCACTCCACCACTAGCTAATTGACTAAATGTTCCCCAATCTGAAAAAGTCGCTATAAATGACCCACCACCATTAGAAGCCAGACGAAGATCGTATCCATTAGTATTCAAATCTATAGTAGCATCCGAAGCATTATACAATTCAATATATTTATTATTAGAGCTACCTTCCACATATTCACTGATGATAATCTCGCTGGGATCGACATAAATTGTCACGCTATCTTTTCCGACGGCGCTTTCATCATCCGTTACGACCAGTTCGAATACCAGGATAGCTATACTGGACGGTGAAGTAAAGGTCACGACTGCCTGGTTGGTTGCCGAAAGCGTTACTGCGGTTCCCGACACCTGCGTCCAGGCATAGCTCGCGATCGAACCGTCCTGGTCATTACTGGCTGAACCATCAAGCGTAACAGTATCATTAAAACGCACTACCTGGTCAATACCTGCCCTGGCAGTCGGTGGAATGTTTGCCCCGCCTTCATAAACATGCGCTCCTAAATATGAATAAGTTTGGTCAGCATAAACAATCCATTCCGAATTATCGTCGTTGGTGCCGGCTGAAGCTGACCAATCTGTATTTCCTTGTCCGATTGTTGATTTACGAACAAGTGTATGATCTGCTGTAGCTTTCGTAACTCCGGCAACATCCCAACCCGTTCCAGGATCAGGTATAGGTTCGCCTATAACATCGATTAATACCCCATCTTTAAATAAACCAAGAGCATCATCTCCATTAAAATTCACCACGTTATCTCCGTCACCACCATTTGGTGTGCCATTATAAGAGAATCCAATATCACCGACACTTTTTATTGCATCAACGGCACTATTATGGTAAATAACATATACATCACCAGCGTTTAATGTTCCACTAAGGGGTAATACATAACGGGTATCGGCTTTAGCTATCTTATCGTCATCAATGAAATATCCCCAGTCAGAATCAATTCCATCTTTAGTTGATGATCCGTGATTGGCGGCCTTGATTACATAATGACTTAAGTCAATTGGTGATTCTGTCGGATTATAAATTTCGATTGCCTTATTGAAGCCAACCGATGCTTCAATATACTCGCTGAAGAACAGATCGCCAGCCAGGATCAGGGTCGGCATTAGCAAGGCGATTAATAAGATTTTGGAAATTCGATGCATGATAACCTCTCTCATTTTTTTAAATAGCATTATGAATATAGAATTTCGTTTTTTAAATAGCAATAAGT
>JALOAB010000228.1 GCA_023229045.1 Fidelibacterota bacterium | reverse complement strand
CGATTACGGGCGCGAGCACTTGACATCGACCCTCGAGGTTTATAAAACCGATCGGCTCGGGGCAACCTTCGCTTTTATTGATTTCGACTATAATAATAAAGGTTCATCCGGCTTGCAAAACGCTTCACTGGCTTACGGCGAAATCGCCCGCTACTTCAAAATACCCAAAGTCAGTAATCTCTCGGCCACGATCCAGTATAACGACGGACTAATGAATATCGTTAATGGTTCCTTCAATCCGGTCTGGCTGAGTGGCGCGCAGTACGTTTTCAAGATCGGCAAGCAGACTTTCCCGATCGATTTCCTGGTGCGCAAGGAAATCAACACCGACGGATTGACTTTCCAATTAACGTATGTCTGGTCCTATCTCTGGCGCAAACTGGAAATCGCGGGCTTTGTGGATATCTGGAGCACCGGCGCGAATGGTTTTCCGGCTAAAAAAATCGTGATTCTCTCCGAACCTCAATTTTGGTATAAACTCACCTCGGCGATTTACGTCGGTGGCGAGATCGAGATCAGCCGCAATTTCTCAGGCGCCTGGAGTAAGAACAAAGTCTTCACTGAAGATGAAATCTTTATCCTGCCGACGTTCGGATTGAAGTGGTCGCTTTAATATGCCATTCATGAAAAGATAAAAATGTACATATAAGCAGACTTGTTTTAACCGGTCAAAGCCGTTAAATTTCCAAGTTCTTTTTCCATGATAAATTAGAAATTTGAGATACAGGAGATTTTATGGATGTTAAACTGGATGGTTTAATAGAAAAAATAAAACAAGAGGGCATCGCCGAGGCTCAGCGCAGTGCCGATGAGATTATCAAAAAGGCTGAAGCCGAAGCGCAGGAAATCCTCGAAAAAGCGCGGCGCACTGCCAGTCAGGTTGAAACTGAAGGACAGCAGAATGCCGACAAATTGCGCGCCAATGCCGAAGCCGCCATTCGCCAGGCCGCCCGCGACACAATCCTCGTGACCAAGGAAAATCTCCAAAAGCTGTTCGATCGCGTTTTCAAAAAGGAAATCGCCAAAACATTATCGCCGGAATTTATAAAGGAGATCATTTTGGCAATGGTTAAATCTTCTGCATCAAATACGAAGTTGGAGTTTGTGGTCTCGGAAAAAGACGTTGAAAAACTGGAAGCCCTCGTCCTGGCGGCCACCCGCGAAAGCCTGAAAGAACCGGTGACGTTTAGAGTAGATCGTGGCATCGCCCAGGGTTTCCGGGTTTCGCGCAAAGGCGAAGAAGTTTACTACGATTTTACCGATCAAAGTATCGCCGAAGTCCTGCAGGAATTTCTCAATCCAGCTCTTCGCAGTTTGCTAGACCAGAATGGATAAATATTACTATTTAATTGCGCAGTTACCCGTTTTATATTTCGGGCGGGAATCGGCGCTGACGATGGAACAATTTTTAGACGAAGCCGCCAAATGGCTTTCGCTAGATGATTTCAGCCGGCTGGAAAAAGTCGATCTGCAGGCGACTGAAATCAATAAAAACGATCCGCCAATTATCCGGCAGGTCAAAGATTTTGAACTGGAATTACGTCTGGAATTGGTTAACTGGCGCACGGCGCAGAAGAAGAATCGGGACTACAAAATTATGACTTTCCCGGCTAATCTGGTGCGGGAGGGTAATCCCCTGGCGGTCGAAAAAAATCTGCTGTTATGGCGCTGGCAATTTCTGGAAGCGCTGGAAATCGGCCATCATTTCGATCTGGATTTTTTAATCCTCTACTATCTGCGACTCCAGATTTTGAAAAGGTTGTTTATCTTCGATAAGAAACTCGGTCGTGAAAAATATCAACAATATTATGAAATGAGCTTATGAAAAAACACGGTAAAATAATCGGTATTAATGGCAATATGATCACGGTGGTTTGCGAGAGCGATATCATCCAGAATGAAGTCGGCAACGCGATTGTCGGCGATGAATCACTCAAAGCCGAAGTGATCCGAATTCGCGGCAACCTGGCCTATATGCAGGTTTTCGAAAGTACCAAAGGTCTGAAAGTTGGCGACAAGGTCGAATTCACCGGACAAATGCTTTCGGTGCAACTTGGTCCGGGATTGCTCGGCATGGTGTACGACGGTTTGCAGAATCCCCTGCACGATTTGGCTGAAAAATTCGGTTTCTTCCTCAAACGCGGGGCGGTGATCGAGCCTCTGGATTCAAAGAAAGAATGGGCTTTTGAGCCGCGCGTCAAGACCGGTGATAAGGTTCAGGGAGGTATCAGTCTCGGCGTCGTGCCGGAAGGAATCTTCGAACATCATATTTTCGTACCGTTTGATCTGCGCGGCGAATATTTAGTAAAAAATATTAGCGCGCCCGGCAATTATAAAATTGATGACACTATTGCCGTGATTACCGATGAAAAAGGCGTCGAGACCAACCTTAAAATGCATTTCGATTGGCCGGTCAAAATTCCGATCACGGCTTACCGGGATAAATTCGTTCCAACCGAGCCGCTGGTTACCCAGACCCGCATCATCGATACCTTTTTTCCGATTGCCAAAGGTGGTACTTATTGCATTCCGGGACCGTTTGGAGCCGGTAAGACCGTGCTTCAGCAGGTTACCAGCCGTTTTGCCGAAGCCGATGTAGTCATTATCGCGGCCTGCGGCGAGCGCGCCGGTGAAGTCGTCGAAACCCTGCGCGAATTTCCGGAGCTGACCGATCCGCGCACCGGTAAGTCGCTGATGGATCGCACGATCATCATTTGCAATACCAGTTCAATGCCGGTGGCGGCGCGCGAAGCGTCGGTTTATACCGCCGCGACACTCGGTGAATATTATCGTCAGATGGGACTGAGTGTTCTTTTGCTGGCCGATTCGACTTCACGCTGGGCGCAGGCCATGCGCGAGCTCTCCGGTCGCCTTGAGGAAATCCCGGGTGAAGAAGCTTTTCCAGCCTATCTTGAATCCCGCATTGCCCAGTTTTACGAACGCGCCGGGATTGTGGAACTGTTCGACGGACGCACCGGTAGTTTGACAATCGGCGGTACCGTCAGCCCGGCCGGCGGAAATTTTGAGGAACCCGTAACTCAGTCAACTCTAAAAGTGGTCGGCGCTTTTCACGGCCTGTCCCGCGATCGCTCAAATGCCCGGCGTTATCCGGCTATTCACCCGTTGGACAGCTGGTCGAAGTACACCAGTTTTATTCCATTGAATCTGATCGAGGACGCCCGTAAGGTTTTGTTTAAAGGCAATGAAGTTCACCAGATGATGCTGGTGGTCGGCGAGGAGGGCACTTCGCTGGATGATTTCGAAATTTATATGAAATCGGAATTTCTGGATGCGGTTTATCTTCAGCAAAATTCGTTTGATCAGGTTGACGGCGCCAGCAATCCCGAACGCCAGAAATATGTTTTCAATAAAGTGCACGAAGTGTTAATGATCAAATTCAACCTAGCCGATAAAAATGACGCCCGCGCTTATTTCAATAAACTGCGGCAAGCTTTCATTGATTGGAACTATCTCGATTTTAAAGAGGACAAATTCAAACAGCAAGAGCAGATGATTAATAAAATGATTAAGGAAAAAGCTCGCGATGCAAAAAGTCTATAATAAAATTTTAAGTGTGACCGGCAATGTCATTACAGTTCGCGCCAGCGATGTCGCTTACGAAGAATTAGCTGAAATCTCCACCCAGCGCGGCAAATCGCTGGCTCAGGTTATTAAGCTGGACGACGATATCGTTTCCCTGCAGGTGTTTGCCGGTAGTCAGGGCATTGCCACCAATGACGAAATCCGCTTTCTGGGTCACCCGATGGAGGTCACTTTTTCGGATAATATGCTCGGCCGTATTTTTAACGGCAGTGGCGTGCCGCGTGACAAAGGTCCGCAATTGACCGAAAACCTGATTCAGATCGCCGGTCCGTCCGTAAATCCCGCCAAACGCATTATTCCGCGACGAATGGTGCGCACCAATATTCCGATGATTGACGTTTTCAATTCACTGGTAATTTCGCAGAAGCTCCCGATTTTTTCGGTTTCCGGAGAGCCGTATAACG
>JALOAB010000227.1 GCA_023229045.1 Fidelibacterota bacterium | reverse complement strand
TTTCTTTTAATATTAATCTTCCCTTTAACGAATCTTTGAAAGAACAGATGATTTTATAACTTTTATCTATATAAAGTCAATATATACGGAATATCTGGGACATATCCAGCGGCATTCTAAAGAGTTAAGATTTGACTTTTAATCAAATATACTCTAAAATCAGTGTGTTTTTTTAAGAATGACAAAGTTACTTGTTTATCTAACTGAGTAGTTCATTGACATTGTGTAATCGTTTCCCGAATAAACTATCGTAAAATGTGTGGTGCTGGTATCATAATTCTTAATCAAGGTAATGTTCAGTTGCGAGCTATTCTTCTTATTTACCAATTAAGGTATCGACAACAAATAGATATATCTAATAATTTTTAATTGAAGTGATTTATTATGGAAATTTTTGTACCCGGACGCATTTGTCTTTTTGGCGAGCACAGCGATTGGGCGGGTGGTTATCGCCGCATAAATGCCGAGATTGAAACCGGCAGTACCTTAATAACCGGTACAAACCAGGGTATCTACGCACGCATCAAAGCCCATTCCAATAAATTGATCCTACACAGCACCAGACAAAGTGCCGATAGCGAAGAGCATATTGAAATTCCTATGGAAAGAAGTGCGCTCCTATCTGTGGCACAGGAAGGCGGTTATTTCAGTTACTCCGCCGGCGTGGCTTACCAAATTTTGACCCATTATCACGTACGCGGTCTGGAGATTGATAATTACAAAACCGATTTACCGGTTAAAAAGGGATTATCCTCCAGTGCGGCGATTTGTGTTCTGGTAGCCAGGGCTTTCAATCGGATATACGACCTGAAAATGACAATTCGGGGCGAAATGGAGTTTGCTTATCTGGGTGAAATAACTACGCCTTCGCGCTGTGGTCGCATGGATCAGGGATGTGCCTACGGCAATCGTCCCATCAATATGATTTTTGACGGTGATCGGATAGATATACAGGAGATCAATACTCCCAAAGAACTATATTTTGTAATTGTTGATTTACAAAGTTCTAAGAACACTAAGGAAATACTAAGCAAACTAAACCAGAGTTTTCCTTTTGCAGATAGTGAAATCCAGAGCGGAGTTCAGAAATATCTGGGTCCAATTAACCAAAAGATTGTCCGGCAAGCCATCTCTGCCATTCAAAAAGGAGATGCTAAAACAATTGGGAAACTGATGACCGAAGCCCAGCAAGCTTTCGATAAATATCTCCAGCCCGCCTGTCCTTCTCAGTTAACCGCGCCGGTCCTTCATAAAGTATTAAATCACGAATCCCTAAAACCTTATATTTATGGCGGCAAGGGAGTTGGATCACAGGGTGACGGAAGCGCTCAGTTTATTGTTAAAGATGAAGCCAGTCAGCAGGCTTTAATCCAAATCGTCGCAAAAAAATTAGGTCTGACTGGCTTGAAATTGACTATCAAACCGGCGCAAAAGGTCCGCAAAGCCGTAATTCCGGCGGCAGGTTTTAGCACCCGTATGTTTCCGGCTTCCAAAGCCATCAAAAAAGAGCTGTTTCCCATCATTGATAAATATGGTAAGGCGAAGCCGGCTTTAATACTGATCATTGAAGAAGCCTTATCAGCCGGCATTGAAGAAATTGCGATTATTATTCAAAGTTCGGATCTTAATACATTCCGAGATTATTTTGAAAAGCCACCCCGGATAGAGAATTACAATAAATTGTCCCAAGAGGATAAAAAATACTGGGCGTATATCAATGAAATAAGCACCAGGATTACCTTTATATCTCAAGAAACCCAGGACGGATTTGGACACGCCGTTTTTTGCGCCAGAGATTGGGTGGGTCCGGAACCGTTCTTACTTATGCTGGGTGATCATTTGTATGCCACTGAAGATGAAACTCCTTGTGCTAAACAGATAATTAATATTTATGAAAAAACCAATAACAGCGTAGTCGGACTTAAGCAAACTCCCATAAGTGAAATCTATAAATTCGGGTGTGTAGCAGGAAACTGGATCACTAACTCAGATATTCTTTCGATTACCCAGTTCGCCGAAAAACCCGATATAAATTATGCCAGAGAAAATTTGGTGACTGACCGGATTGAAAAAGATCATTTTCTAACAATCTTCGGTCAGTATATTCTGACTCCAAAGATATTCGAATTTTTGGAAGAGCATATTCATCATAATCTGCGGGAAGGCGGAGAATTCCAATTGACTTCCTGTCTAGATCGTTTACGCCAAACGGAAGGATTTTACGGATACGTTGTAAAGGGTAAGCGTTTCGATATTGGCACTCCTGATGGCTATCGCAAAACCATCATCGAATACCCAACCACATAAATATTATATTTGAAAAATCTATAAAAAATGGCGTAAAATTATTTTTATGAAGAAGTGATTGATGCAAATAGAATTTCGATTTAAGCATATAGGATGAACCAGTCCGTGTCACGATTAAAATCGGTTAAATCTATAAACAAATTTCCACTATCCGTGAAAACCATAGAAACCTTTCTAGAAGATGCTTGAAAAATTATCGATCATAATCCCGGTTTATAACGAGGGTAAAACTATCCAATCCGTACTTGACAAAGTACAGGCGGTTCGTTTAATTGACAACATTAAAAAAGAATTAATTATTGTAAATGATTGCTCGACTGACGACACCGAACAGGTAATTAAGAACTACATTGATACCAATCCCAATTTGAATATTAAGTATTTCAAACATGCTAAAAATAAAGGCAAGGGAGCCGCTTTGCATACCGGGATCAACGAGGCGACCGGTGATTATCTAATAATTCAAGATGCAGACTTAGAGTATGATCCACACGAGTATAATGATCTTTTAAAACCGGTGGTTGATGGTTTTGCAGATGTTGTTTTCGGCTCCCGTTTCATAGGAGGTAATCCTCATCGCATATTATTTTTCTGGCATACAATCGGTAATAAGTTGCTCACTACCTTATCCAACCTTTTTACAAACTTGAACCTGACAGACATGGAGACTTGCTATAAATTATTCGATACCAAAATAATCCAAGCGATACCGTTAAAAGAGAAACGATTTGGCTTCGAACCGGAAATAACAGCTAAAATTTCGAGAATTAAGGGGATCAGGATTTACGAGGTCGGGATTTCATATTATGGCCGGACATATGAGGAGGGTAAAAAAATTAATTGGAGGGATGGCTTTCGCGCTTTGTATTCAATTACTAAATACGGATTATTTAAAAGATAACTAATCGAGGATAGTCTCAGTACCCCGAGCAGGACTCCCCGCCTGACCAGACTCAGTCGGGCAGGGAACCTGCTACCACCTGCTTAGAAGAAAAACAATTTCTCCTCAAAGAGTGAAATTTCGTATACGTCGTATACGAAAGAATTAATCCTTGAATTACTGATTATCCAGCCGATCAGACATGCACTAATCATGTAATAACTACCCCTTTTCTTCGCCCTTCACTTCGCAGCGGGCTGGCCCCCGGCTATTCCGGGAGAAAATGTATGTATTGAGATTTAATACCCGTATCAGAGACCTAAATGATACTTCAGCTTTTGATAAGCTTGCTGATGCTTATCTTCCGACATTTTCCTAATATTAGATAATTTCCATTTCACGGCTGGCAATTCTGAAATATTGCTAACCGGAAACAGCATCCAATCAGGACCACCGGATTTAACAGATAAAAGAAACTTTTTATCTGTTTCTGATAATATGGTATTTATTCTATTAATCAGGATTTCACGAGTTTCAATCAAATTATCCAGACTAACATCGGTAAAAGTCATTCCTTCAAATTCCTGATGAAAAATCTTTGCTAAAGGCGCCCGGTTCGGATTCAGCAATTCGACCATGGGACGTGAATGACTAATCAGATAGACAATAAAGCTATTCTTGATTTCGGATGACAAGCCTTCATTGTCCAGGAGTAACTAGTCGCCCCTGAATAACAACTTAATATATTGTTAATATAGTACTTGCATAATGTATTTATATTATTTAAATTACCGGAAAATGAAAAAATACTAACAAAAACCGGTGATTTATGAAACCCAAAAAA
>JALOAB010000226.1 GCA_023229045.1 Fidelibacterota bacterium | reverse complement strand
ATTAGCGTCGCCTTCGATTCTCAGCGAAATGCCCGGAGCTAAAAAGGCGCCAAAACTCTGACCGGCTGAACCGGTAAAGTTAATTTTGATCATGTCGTCCGGGAGACCTTTCGCGCCATATTTCCTAACTATCAAACCGCTCATTCTGGCTCCGACGGTGCGGTGAATGTTTCTGATCGGCAGGTTTAATTCAACGCGCTTTTTATGCAATATGGCCGACTCGATTTGCGGGATAATGTCATCGTCATAAGTTTTGACTTCATTGATTTTATCCGCGCCAAAGTGCAAATTCGCCGTCTTTAAGTTTAATAACGGTTTCAAATTAAAATGACGGGCTTTCCGAATTCGGTCCGGTATTTTGTAATCCAGGATATCGGCTCGCCCAATCATCTCATCAATCGTTCGGAACCCCAATTCGGCCATTATCTCCCGCAGGTCTTGGGCGAGAAACCTGAAAAAACGCTCAATGTATTCCGGTTTTCCTTTGTAATGGGCGCGTAAAACCGGATCCTGGGTGGCGATTCCGACCGCACAGGTGTTCAGATGGCATTTTCTTAACATGACACAACCCAGAGTGATCAGGATGATGGTGGCGAAGCCAAATTCCTCGGCGCCCAATAAAGCCGCAACAGCCAGATCGCGTCCGGTTTTAAGCTGACCGTCAACCTGTACCCGGATTTTATCGCGTAGTTTATTTTGAATTAAGGTGGAATGTGTTTCGGCGAGACCGATTTCCCACGGTATGCCGGTATGTTTTATGGCTGTTAGCGGAGACGCGCCGGTGCCGCCTTCATAGCCGGATATTAACACCGTTTCGGCTCTGGCTTTGGCTACTCCAGCGGCGATCGTACCGACGCCGGCTTCCGAAACCAATTTGACCGACACTCTCACTTCGGGATTGACACATTTCAGATCGTAAATCAATTGCGATAAGTCTTCAATTGAATAAATATCGTGGTGCGGAGGAGGCGAGATCAGAGTGACTCCCGGCACCGTATGGCGGACATAAGCGATGACTTCACTGACCTTATGACCGGGCAGTTGTCCGCCTTCGCCCGGCTTGGCGCCCTGGGCGATCTTGATTTGCAGTTCGTCCGCACTCAGTAAATATTCGGGTGTCACTCCAAACCGCCCGGAGGCGACTTGTTTGATTTTGGAATTGGCGCAATCGCCCGCCGCATCGGTCGCCATCCGGCGCGGATCTTCGCCGCCTTCGCCGGAATTGCTCCGCAGGCCTAGCCGGTTCATCGCAATTGCGATGGTTTCGTGGGCTTCGGGACTGATAGAGCCAAAAGACATCGCCGAACTAACGCATCTTTTTAGGATACTTTCGACCGGTTCGACCTCTTCCAACGGGATCGGACTGCATGATTTAAATTTTAATAGACTCCGGATTGTGACGGGCGAAGTCTCACTTTCATTGACTATTTTTACATATTCCTTGAAAACGCTATAATCATTATTGCGTGTGGCTAATTGCAATTTTACAATCGCTTCCGGATTCCAGCCATGTTTCGCGCCATCCCGACGGATAGAATATTCACCGCCCGCGGGCAGGATTTTTTCAAGGTTGCCACCCTCAGGAAAACCGCAATTATGACGCATTATCGTTTCTTTCTGAATCTCAGGCAAGCCGACGCCACCTAACCGGCTGATCGTATCGCAGAAAAAACGCTCGATTACCTCTTTCGAAATCCCGATAGCCTCGAAAGTCTGCGCCGCAAAAAAACTATGCAGGGTCGATATTCCCAACCGACTGATGGTTTTTAGGAAACCTTTCTTTACAGCAATTATATATGAGTCGATCGCCTCTTCGGGTTTAAGCTCCTGCTCGAGCATATTTTTTAATGCCAGATCGCGAACCGTATTAAGCGCCAGATAAGGACAGATCGCATCCGCGCCGAATCCGACCAGCATGGCGAAATGCATCACTTCGCGCACTTCGCCGGAATCGACGATCAGACTTGCCCGGTTGCGCAATCCACGACGGACTAAATGATGGTGTAATCCCGAAACCGCCAGCAGGGAGGGGATCGCTACCTGATTTTGCGACAGATTGCGATCTGTTAAAACCAGTAAGGTCGCGCCTTCAGCGATATATTTTTCGGCGATAGAGAATATATTTTCCAATGCCTTTTCAAGCGTGTTTTGTCCACCAAACCGATCGAACAGAATATCGATATATCGGATGATGACATTAGGATGCCGGGCTTGTTCAATGCGCATGAAGTCATCGCGTGTCAGAACCGGATGATAGAACCTGACGCCACGAAAATTTTGAGGAGTTTCGGCCAGCAGATTTTCCTCTCCGCCCGCGAAACTTTCCAGAGACATGACCAATTCCTCGCGCAAAGGATCGATCGGCGGATTGGTTACCTGGGCAAATCTTTGTTTAAAATAGTTGAATAGCAATTGCGGCTTTTCAGATAGAATGGCGAGGGGCGTATCGTTACCCATCGCCCCGATGGCTTCCTGACTGCGCGACGCCATTGGTTCGATCACCATTTTCAATTCTTCGGCGGTATAACCGAAAGCGCGTTGTTTTTGCAGGAGCACTTCGTCGTTTTCTACCGGTGCATTGGAGGGATTGAACAGCCCGCGCAGATTGATGATATTTTCTTTGATCCAGCGCCGATACGGTTTTTGGCGCGAGACTTTGGCTTTAATTTCCTTATCCGGGACGATCCGGTTCTGACTGAAATCGACGAGCAACATTTTGCCGGGAGCGAGACGACTGCGTTCGATCATTTTATTTGCCGGCAAATCAAGCACTCCGGTTTCCGAAGCCAGTACAATGATTCCATCGCTGGTGATCGTATAACGGGCTGGTCGCAATCCGTTCCGGTCAAGAATACCACCTAAATAGCGATCATCTGAAAAAACGATCGCGGCCGGACCATCCCAGGGCTCCATGATCGAAGACTGATAATCGTAAAAAGCCCGTTTGTCTTCACTCATCTGGATTTTCGGACCGTAAGCTTCCGGCACCATCATCATCATGGCATGCGGCAACGAACGACCGCCGAGTACGAGTAATTCCAGAACATTATCGAAAATCGCCGAATCGCTACCTTTCTCATCGATAATGGGTTTGATTTTATCGATATCTTCGCCAAAAAGAGCAGATTGCAAATTGATCTCGCGGGTGCGCATGCGGTTAATATTGCCGCTCAGAGTGTTGATTTCACCATTATGAGCGATGTAACGGAAGGGCTGAGCCAGATTCCAGGTTGGCAGAGTATTCGTGCTGTAACGCTGGTGAATCACGCCATATTGTGAAATGAAACGCTTATCAGCCAGATCAGGATAGAAAACCGGCAATTGATTGGCGGTCAGCAGTCCTTTATATACTAAACGGGTAGTTGATAAACTAACGACATAGAACTGACTGGTATCTTTATTCTGCGAGGCTATCTCTTTTTCTACCAGCCGTCGAATGACGTATAATTTTCGCTCAAAAGCTTCATCTTTTACCCGACCTCTGCCGATAAAAACCTGGGCGATGACCGGTACGGTCCTGGCGGCTTGCTCGCCGATTATTTTTTGATCGAGCGGTACGGCGCGCCATCCCAGCAATTCACAACCTTCTGACGAGACCACTTTTTCACAAACCTGACGACATTTGTCGGTTAGGATCTTAACTTTTGGTAAAAATATCATGCCGATTGCATAATCACCGAATGACGGTAATGCGATTCCTGCATCGGCAACTTCCTGACGAAGGAAGAGGTCCGGAATCTGAATCATGATCCCGGCTCCATCTCCGGTCGAGCTGTCGCCGCCCAGCGCGCCGCGATGCTCGAGGTTTGCCAGAACGGTGATTGAATCCTGAACTATTTGATGAGTGGCGACACCGTCCAACCTGGCGACAAAGCCCACACCACAGCTATCATGTTCATAAGTAGAATCATACAATTCTTCTATCGAATGTCGATCGGCAAAATTATTTTTGGCCGTATTCCTCAATACTAATATTCCTTATGGTTTTTCAAATATACTTTAATAATTAAATCAAAATGTCATTAATGTTTGT
>JALOAB010000225.1 GCA_023229045.1 Fidelibacterota bacterium | reverse complement strand
GCACCCTTCTTTACGGAATATGATTTCTACGTTGATAATCACCGCGGCAAGCTGGTCGTTTCCGAAGCCAATGCCGAATTATTACCCGATCCTGCTGACATTGCCGAAAAAATTACACCGCGCACCCGCGTCCTTCTGCTCAATTCACCCAACAATCCGACCGGGCGCGTTTATGATCAGAAAATATTCCACACAATCGGCAAGATCCTGACTGAAAAAAGCGCCGAAATCGGACACCCGATATATCTGCTGACCGACGAACCTTACAAGAAAATCGTTTATGACGGAGTCCAATATCACTCGCCGTTTCGTTATTACCGGTCCACGATTCTGGCGACCAGTTTCTCCAAAGATCTGTCGCTGGCCGGTGAACGCATCGGCTACCTGGCGATCAGTCCGCTGATTGAAGATTATCCGACGCTGATCAATGCCGCTACTTTCTGCAACCGCGTCCTGGGCTTTATCAATGCCCCGGCTCTGATGCAGAGAGTTATTCGTCGCACGCTGGAGGCTAAAGTCGATGTGCAATTGTATCAGCGGCGGCGCGATATGATTTATGATGCCCTGACGGAAATCGGTTATGAAATTATCAAACCGGAGGGCGCCTTCTATCTATTTCCGAAATGCCCGATTAAAGACGATGTCAAATTCGTCTACGCCCTGCAGGACCGTCTGATAATCACCACCCCGGGAATTGCTTTTCATCGTCCGGGTTACTTCCGGATTTCTTACGCCGTTCCCGAGACAGTGATTCGGGCCGCGATTCCCGGATTCAGACAGGTTTTCAGGGAAATTAAACAGTAATCAAACCATGGAGCAGATATGAATAAAACCCAATCAGCCCCAAAGAAAACCGCCAGCCGCGGACACGTGATCATCAACGCTGAAGAGTGTAAGGGTTGCGAACTCTGCATTGCGGCTTGCCCGGCGAAAGTCTTATTCCTGACCGACCGTTTCAACACCCACGGCTACCATCCTTCAGCCTACCTTGGTGAAGGTTGTACCGGATGCGGGATCTGTTTTTACAATTGCCCCGAGCCGGGTGCGATCACCGTTTTCCGGCATTGGGATCAGGTCACTGAAACTGCTTACTGCCCGCATTGTGGTAAAGAACAGAAAATTTTCCCAAAAGAAAGCGATCCGAGCGTCAAACTCTGTTCGGGTTGTCTCAATCCGGTCACTACTGAAAAAACCGTACCTATTAAATAGAGGGAGGATTAGATTATGGCCAAACAATTTTTAAAAGGTAACGAAGCCGTCGTGAAAGGCGCCGTACTGGCGGGCTGTCAATCCTATTACGGCTACCCGATCACCCCGGCCAGTGAAATCGCGCATGCGGCTGCTTTATATCTGCCGGCTTCGGGCGGAACGTTCGTACAGGCGGAAAGCGAAGTTGCCGCAATAAATATGGTCTATGGTGCGGCGGCGGCCGGCGAACGGGTCATGACCGCCTCCTCCGGACCGGGCATCAGCCTGAAACAGGAAGGCGTCTCCTATTGCGCCGGCGCTGAATTGCCCTGCGTAATCGTGGATGTCATGCGCGGCGGCCCCGGACTGGGTAATATCGCCCCCGAACAGGGCGACTATAACCAGGTCGTCAAAGGCGGCGGACACGGCAACTATAAAAACATCGTCCTGGCGCCGAATTCGGTGCAGGAAATGTGCGACTTCGGCATGCTGGCTTTCGAGCTGGCTGATAAATATCGCAATCCGGTTTATGTTCTTACCGACGGCTTTATCGGCCAGATGATGGAGCCGGTCGTTTTTCCCGAGCCGGTCAATCAGTTTCCCGAAAAATCCTGGGCGATCAAAGGCACAGCCAAGACCGCCAATAACCTGATCACTTCGATCGAACTCGATCCGGACGATCTCGAACGCCATAACCAGAAACTCCAGCAAAAATATGCCATAATCGAAGAACAGGAAGTCCGGCTGGAAGCCTACCGACTCAACGACGCCGAAATCGTTCTGATGGGTTTTGGCATTATCTCACGCATTCTGCAAACTATCATCGACACTCAGCGTGGCATGGGCGTTAAAGTCGGTCTTCTGCGACCGATCACGCTCTTTCCATTTCCCAAAAAGAAAATCGCCGAACTCACCAAACAGGCGAAGTTTTTCTTAGTCGTCGAAATGAATAACGGACAGATGGTGGATGATGTGCGCCTGGCAGTCGCCGGTCGCAAACCGGTCTACCTCTATAATCGGATGGGCGGCAACGTTCCTTCCGAAAAGGAAATCAATGACGAAATCCTGAAACTGATGAGGTCGGTATGAACAATATATTGCAAAAATCAGGCGTTTTTTACGACGTATTTGAGCGCAAACCCGGTACTGATAAAATAACGACCACCTATTGTCCCGGATGCGGTCACGGCAACCTGCATAAGCTGATTGCCGAGGCTCTGGTGGACTTCGGCGTCACCGACCGCACGATCATGATCAGTCCGGTCGGGTGCAGTGTTTTCGCCTATTACTATTTCCATACCGGTAATGTTCAGGTCGCTCACGGGCGCGCCCCGGCCGCCGCGACCGGGCTCAAGCGGGCTCATCCTGAAGCTGTGGTCATTTCCTACCAGGGCGACGGCGATCTGGCCGCCATCGGCACGGCTGAGATAATTCATGCCGCCAACCGCGGCGAAGGAATCACTGTTTTCTTCGTCAATAATGCCATTTACGGTATGACCGGCGGACAGATGGCGCCCACGACCCTGATCGGTCAGAAAACCATGACCACTCCGCACGGTCGCAATTCCATCAATGAGGGATTTCCGATCGGCATGTCTGAAATAATTGCGACTCTGAATGCCCCGGTATATGTCGAGCGGGTTATGCTTGGCGATACCAAATCCATTATGCAGGCGCGCCAGGCGGTCCGCAAAGCCCTCAAACTCCAGATCGAAAAGAATGCTTTTAGCTTCATCGAAGTCCTCTCCGCCTGTCCGTCTAATCTCAAAATGTCGGCCTTTCGCAGTCGCCAGTGGATTAGCGAAGTGCTTCAAAAGCAATTCCCGCTCGGAGTAAAAAAAGACGTCTCGGAAACTTTCCCCGGCAAGGATTTGAAACGACCGACTATCGACCGCTCGCAGTTTTATAAGATTCTTAATATTGAACCAATCGCCGTGGATGTCGAAAAGATCGCCCCTTATAAAAAATCGACCTTCTCAGCTGAAATAAAAGTCGCCGGCTTCGGCGGTCAGGGAATTTTGAGTCTCGGAAATGTCCTGGCCGAAATGGGTATGCGGCACAATTACGAGGTCAGCTGGCTACCTTCCTATGGTCCGGAAATGCGCGGCGGCACCGCCAATTGCAGTGTCAAGATTGCCAATCGTAAAATCGGCTCGCCACTGGTCGCCAGCCCAACCGTCCTGATCGCCATGAATCGCCCCTCACTGGACAAATTCGAAAATGATGTAATCTCGGATGGTATCATTATCTACGACGACTCGATCATTGACCGGGCGCCCCTGCGCCAGGACGTCCGCGTCCTGCCTATTCCGGCGACAAAAATGGCCGACGAACTGGGCAATTCCAAAGCCGCTAACATGATTATCGTCGGCGCATTGATCGAATACCTGGGCTTTATGTCAATCGAGGTCGTCCTGAATTCGCTGGGCGATGTGCTTAAACGCAAAAACCTGGTCGATTTGAATCAGAAAGCGATCAACAAAGGCGTCGATTTCATTCGCAAGCTGAAATCCTGAAAATTTTGCTGTCCGGCAGGCGGATAATATTTTACGCATATCTTTACGGATAAACCCGACTTTTTAATCTGAATATTTAAAGGAAGTCTTAACCATCCTTAAAAATTTTCTTGACAATTTAAATTTGCCAACTTATATTTTGACTGAACGGTCAGTTAAATAAGAGTAAATGAGGAAAATATGACGCGCAAATCCAAAGAAGATATCAAACAAAAAATCCTCGATACCGCCGAAACACTCTTCGCCCAGCAGGGCTTCGACGCCACCGGCATCGACCAGATCGCCAAAACCGCCGGCATTACCAAATCGCTGATCTATTACTACTTCAAA